>JANNCN010000024.1:0-26678 GCA_031386665.1 Rhodoferax sp.
CGTGACGTTCAGTTTGAATTGATCATTCAGCCGAATCGAGGTGTCAAGCTTGCTTTCGAACCGGCTTAAGCCGCCCGTTTGAATGGCGCGGGTTTGCAACGTGGCACGGTTGGCAACTGCCAACAGATCACGCTGCAACGCAGCCTGACTATCGTCGTCGGGGCCTTCGGGGCGAGCGTTTGCCAGCGTGAATCCCAATTCGGCGGCGGCGTCGCCTCGTCCTAACTGACGCAGGGCGGCCAGGCGCTCTGACGGGCCAAGGCGGTTTGGCCCGGCGACGTCTGCCTTGTCGAGCAAACGGGTCAAAGTTTGCTTATCGTCCAGGGCCAAAGCCAAGGCGAATTCCTGGTAACGGGGCACATTGACTCTAGCGGCGTGTTGGGCCCAGAGCCACGACTGAACGGCATCGAAGCGGCCCTGTGACAACAACCAGGCGCCGACCAGTTCCTGGGCCTGGCGTTTCTCAGCTGGTGACTTGGAATCTTGTACCAAACGGCCTAGCTGCCGCCACAAATGGGTTTTGGTTTCACCGCCTGCAAATTCACCTGCCAGCCTGAGTTGGGCCAAAAGGGCTTGTCTACCTTGCTCCTTGTCAACCGGACGTTGGGCGGCGCGCTGCGCGAGCGGCCAGGCGTGGCGTCGTACCCGCATGGCTTGGGGCTGTCGGTCAACTCTGTCCAAAACGTCGGCATAGTTCATGAGCCACAGAAAGTCATTGCTGCGACTTTTGGCCACCTGTTGCATGAGTACCAAGGCCCGTTGCGGTTGGTCGAGCAGTTGGTAGGCGGCGGTTAGTACTTGGTTGAAAGAAGCGTTGCCCTTTTCGGTGTTGCTTAACTTGTTGATTTCACTGTGCAGCGCAATGGTTTCTTGCTGGTCAATCAAGAGCCACAGGTAGGCTGCGCGGGTCGGTCGGTCGCCTGGGCGCAGGCTCAGCGAACGCTGGTAGTCTTGCTTGGCCATCGCAAAGTCGTTCAGCTGAACGTACATGCTCGCGCGGCGGTTCAGAAACATGGGCAATTTCTCCAGCCGTGCGCGATGCGCTGGTTCAAGTTGAGCGAGCAGGCTGGCAAGACCTGTAGGCGGCCCTTGCGAGCTGATTGCGTCAAGCCAGGCGTACACCAGATTGTCTTGAGGAAACCGGGTGTACATTCGCGCGGCCAATTGGGCTGCGTCTGCGAACATGCCGGCATCCAGGCGCAGCCGAATGGCGCGCTCAACCTGAAACGCCTGCGGCTTGCCATTGGCCATCACTTGGTCAAGGGCCTGCATGGCCAGCGGGCGTTGCCCAGCCAAATAGGCCAGATCTGCCAGCAAGTTCCAGTAATCGGCGTCCAGCGCGGTTATGCCCTGTTGGACGGACTGCAAGGCGCGCAAGGCCAGGGGCGGTTGCCCTTTGCGCAGGTAAATGGTGGCCAGCAGCATGGCGTCGGGGACGCTCAAGCCAAGCCGCCGCATCCTCTCCAGCACCTCAATCGCTTCGGTTGTGCGGCCCACGCGCTCCAGCAATTTTGCCTCTGCGCTTTGCCAATGGCCTGGGGCATTTTGATCGCCCAGTCCGCCCGAGGTCTGTTGTTGCCTTACAAACGCGAGCGCCTGGTCAATCGCGCCAAGCGTTTCATACAAGTCAACCACTTGAGTGGCCTCAGCAATCGTCAGTGACCTTTGCTTGGCCAGAGTGAGCCATGCGGCCAACAAGGCATCGTCGTTGTACAGCATGGGCGCCAAGCGAAACACATTGCTCAAAGCCCGCTCACCCAATGCATTTCGTTGCGCCAGCTTCAATAGCGACAGCCAACTTGCCAAGGCTTGGGGCGCACGACCCGCCCATTCAGAGGTTTGCGCCTTTCGTTCAAGCCAGATGGCGTTGCCAGGAGCCTGCAAAAGCGCCACGTCTGCTATTTGAAGGGCGCTGGGCAAGTCGCCTGCCGCAGAGAAAATGTCCCAGGCCAATTGCACTTGAACCGGTGTCATGGAGGTGCTCAAATTGCCCAGGTTGACCTTCGATGGCCAAAATCGGCGCAAGGCCAGACCCGCTTCGCGCGGCTCTGCAGCACCCAGCGCCAGTTCAGCCAGCCACCAATGATCGGGCGCACCCGAGGGCAAGTCTTTGAGTTCGTCAGATGCCAGCTTCCAGGCCAGTCGTGGTTCGCCACCCGCCAACTGAGCCTGCACGGCTTGTTTCAGCAGTTGAACTTTGGTTGTCGAATGGTCGGTTCTTTGTCGCGCCAGCAAGAAAAGGGCGCAGGATTGCTGAAACTGCCCGTCGGCCAGAGCCAGAGTGCCCGCGCGCGCAAGGTCCTTTGAATTGACGTCCGGCAACGTCAACAAACGCGCGAGCAGCAGCTTGTGGATGCGTTTGGCTTCGTCCATTAACGGACTGCCAGCCACGCCCAACGCCCCTTGAAGATTGTTCAATGCGCTGTCCAACGCGAAAATCCCTTGGGCGTTGGTGACGCCGCCCGAGCTTGAAGGGCTGTCCACACGACGTTTCAGTCGAGCAATCAGTTCAGCGGCTGCGCCCCGGCTTTCGGCAATATCACCACTGGTTTGGGCCTTGGCTAGGCGGGTTTGCCATATCGCCAAGTCCCAACGATCCCACGCGATCTGCCCTTCTGGCGAGATACGGGCCAAGGGCAGGGCCTTGGTCAGGGCCAATCGTGTGGCGGCAAAATCGCCGCCCTCCAGCAGCTTTTCGACCAGCAGCAGTTGCAGCCCCAGGTCGGTCGGTTCAGTGCGAATGAGGTTTCGAAGGTACGCGATGGACAGGTCGCGGTTGCCTTGGGCGCTTTCGCCGCGCAAAATGGTCAGCAAATCGGTGCGCGGAAACACCAAAACCAGCGCCCCCAAGGCCAGCACGCCAATGCCAGTCAGGGCGCTCCATGACAGGACGCGGCTGCGCGCCGAGTCATTCGGCGCAACGGAGTAAGAGCGACGTTTTGCCAACGGAAGAACTCTCGATATCCAGCACATCGCCACGGCGAGTTGACCTTAGGCCCGAACTTGTCTGCAGCTCGCATCGCGGTGCAAATACACTGGCGTGAAGCGGTATGTGGCCGTCAAAACGAAGCTGCTGCGTGCCTGCTTTGGACTCCCAGGACACCAGTTTGGCATTGGCTGATTCCACATAAAAAACGGGTTGACCTGCTGCTTGAGCCGTCCATTGCGCAACCGGTTCTGATGCATGCACCAACAGGCTGGCTTCATGCACCTTGAACCCGGCGATGCCTTGTGTAGCGTTGACAAAGGGGCGCGGAGCAGCAGCGTCCACCCGCCATTGCCTTAAATGCTGGCCACCCCGAAGCTCAAGCCCCGTATCGGTTTGGGCGACCGTGGCGCGGCGCCAATCCAGCACGCGCTCAATGTATTCGGTAGCAAAAATGGGGTGCAGGCGCTGCTGGTGAAGTTCTTGCTCGGCCCAGCCATACACCTTGTGCAAAGACGCGATGCTGGCGCGTTTGGTGGCAATGTAGGTGTGGTAATAAATGTTGACGGGTTTGATCCGCAAAGGGCTTTCAGTGCGTTTGAAGGTCTCTATCACCCGCTCGAAGCCATAAAAAGGGCCGGTCCACAAATTGGTGTAAACGTTTTCGTTCTGCATGGGCGCGTACACCTGAAAGTAGTCGCCTTTCATCATGCCAAGCGGGGCAACCAGGGTCAGCGTCGGTTCAGATTGCGAAACTGTGGTGAAGCCGCCATTCATATTGAGCAAGCCAGCTTCATAAGCCAAGCGAACGGGTGTAGCCAGTGGCTCGGTGTTGCCGCTCCAGAGCAGCAGGCGGGTTTTTTTGCCTTTTGGGGCCAGCTTGTTTACATAGTCGCGAGAACCTGATACTTCTCGGTCGGCGTCATACCGGTAGTTGGGCAGGGTCAGGCCCACGACACGCCCTGCCGTTTGGGTGCCAAGCTCGGCGTCGGCCCAGTAAAAAGGGTGACTGTAGGTGTGACTGGCCATTTCGACATGCGGCAGATTGAATATTTGCCTGGCGGTTTTTTCCATCAAGGGCGAGAGGGCCGAATAAAGGCCACCCGGTGCCACTTCGCCCTCAATCACGGACACGGCAATCGGCCATCGGTAGCGTTCCAGAAATTCCTTCAGCATGACTTCGCTGGCAAGGGGTGTCCCGGGAATCTCGGCCCGGCTGGGAAATCCATCGCCATCGACATGCGCCAGCAACAGCCGTCGCCCAGTTTCTGTGCTGACGTCCGGCACGGGCACATCGCTTCGAATTTTCAGCGCTGCCTTGAAAAATTCGATGGGGTTGACCACCCAGCGGGTACCGGCGTCCCCTGGCAGGTCCACCATGAAATGGCGATCACCGGCTAGCCCACCCCAGGGCGTGATCGCAATGGCGTCGGTTGACGCGCCAGCTTCGCTGTTGAGGCGCAACCAGACGTCTGTCTGCTCAGGGGGAATGGACAATGGAGTGAAGGCATTCAAGGTGGTGAGTGGTTCAATTTCAAACCCGATAAAGGGCGATCTTTTGCCTATTCGCAAGGGCTTGTCCAGCCGCACGCTGGCCGCTTCCTTTATGCCCAAAGTGCCCAATATCGTTGCGCCAGGCAGGTCACCCAGCATGACCAATGGCACGCCTTGCTCTCGCGCTGCGGCAAGCACGGCGCTGAGCGCCGGGTTCATTTGCAAATCACCCCGATTGAACCAAGTCACGACGCCTGCAAAACGGCCCACCAAGGGGCGGTTTGCCACGTCTTCCAGTTCAGCCGAGCCGTGAAACACATAGCGCATGTCCAAGCCCAGGTAGTTCAGCGGCAAGGCCCCCAGGCGATGAACCTCGTGCAGTGCGACATTGGCCAGGTGGCCAGGTTCATCGTGCAGGGCCAAAACCTGGCGCGGCAAAACTTCGACTTGACCCACACCCACCATGTCAATGGCAGGGTTGGTGACCCATGGAATAACACCCAAGGCTTTGATTTTTTGGGCGGTTCGTCTTGCTAATGCGCGATCTGTCGGAGCCACATAGTCAATGGCGATGGCATGCAGCTTGTATTCGGTTTGACATTTGCGCAGCTGGGCCAGTATCCAGTCCCGGTCGGAAGCAGGAACCTCTTTGTATTTCTTTTCACCAGCGTCCCAGCCCTGAAAAAGTGATTCGGCAGCCACCGCGTAGGCGAGGGTGTTGACCTCGGGCAAGATTTCAAATCCACGATTGAAAATTAATTTGGCATCGGGGTAGGCGCGTTTGATTTCACGCACCAGATTGGCCATGCCGGTGATCTGTTTTTGCCGTATCTCTGGCGTTTTGGCCACCAAATAAAACGAATCCAGCGTGTCTAAAAAAAACGCCCTAAAGCCTTGATTCCAAAGCGGTTTAACCACTTCTTGCAAGTAAAACGCAGACCAGCCTGGCGCGGCTTGGTCCACCACGATAGAACCCCAGGCCGGGTTGGACCCAAGCTTCCACTGGGGCTGCATTTGCTTGAAGTAAGCACGGGTTGGGTGGACTTCACCCACCGCAATGTAGGCGGCGACCGTGGTGTTGGGGTTCAGGCGGTGGCGCCAGCCTGCTGGCCCCACGTTGCCAGGCTCCACCACAGCGACGTCAAAAGCCCCCAAGGCTTCCCAGGGAATGTCGCGCCCGTAATAAAACGCGAAGCTGGGCGCAGAGGGCGCGGCCACAGCGCCAGTGGCGATCAACAGCCAAGCCAGCAAGGCTGCGAAGCGACATTTGAAGGAGTGAAGGCTGAAAATTGGCACAAAGACGATGCAGATCAGAAGAAGCAAGTTGCGACGCTCGATTATGGTGGGGTTTTTCAGAGGGCAGGGCCTTCAAACTGCAGTGCTTGCCTGGGGACGCTTACACCACGCGAATAGAAGACTTCATATCACCGGTGATATCAGATTTGTGGAAAATGCCGAAAATGGGAAAAATTGACCAAATTATGAATCAAATTTGGCTCTAGCTCTCGAATAACATGGTTAATTTGCTATATAAATAATAGCATTTGACCCGTCTAAGTCTACCCACCCGCAATTTCAATTTTTGGGCCGGAAACTGATCTCCATTGAGGGCGGAACCCGCCCATCAAGATCTCGCGGCAAGACTTCGGTTTTGTCGATGGCTTTCAGCACCGCTTCGTCCCAGGCAGCGTTGCCGCTTGCTTTGATGATTTTGCGGCTCAAAATCGCCCCGTCAGGACCCACCCGCACCTCAACCACGGCTTGCGGATTGCCTGCAACGTCCTCAGTGAACACAATATTGGGTCGAATTCGCCCAATGATGCGGCCCGTGTAGCCTGGCGATGGCCCAGCCGATTGCAAGGCTGCCCCAGCCGCATTGGCGCTTCCGGTGGCACCTGCAAGGCCCGTGATTCGTTTGATGTTCTCTTGGCGCTGCTCTTCAGTTTTTTTGGCGTCAGCCAAGGCCGCCTGCTTGGTTAACGCGAGCTTTTGGTCAACTTTCTTCTTGTCTTCTGCGGTTTTTTTTTCTTTTTCTTTCTCAAGCGCCTGGGCCTTTTCAAGCTTCAAGGCTTTGTCCGCTGCGCGTTGCTGATCGATACGCTTTTTGTCCAGCACGGCGCGCTCATCTTGCACGCGCTTGGCATCGAGTTGCCGCTTCTTCTCTTGTTCAATGGCGATGTTTGGGTTTGGCACCGGGGCGGGGGCGGGCTGCGCTGGGGGCGGTGCGAGCACAACCGGGGCGGGCTCGGGCGTGGCTTGTGGCTCGATCAGCTTGGGCGCTGCGGCTTCTGGCACGCTGGCCCAAAGTTCCGCCTCCGCGGTGAGGGTGATGGCGTCTCGTTTCCATTGCACGCCCCAAGTCAAGGCGGCCACCAAGACCGCGTGCGCCATAACGGCCAAACCGAAAGACCGCACCAAGCCGGCCGTGGGCGGCGGTGCAAACTCAAACCGCTGTGCAGACGGGTGGGCGCTTGCAATCATGTCGACGGGCTTGCCTTCAGTTCACAACTCAATTGACCAGCTGAACCGAAAGCCCAACCCGTTGAACACCCGCGCGTTGAAGGGTGTCCATGACCTTCACCACCGTTTCGTATTTCACGTTTCGGTCAGCGCTGATCACGATGGCCGTGTTGTTGGCCGGGACGGCACTGGCGGTTGCGGTGTCTGTTGCAGTTTTAGGCGTTGCGGGTTTGCCAGTTGCAGAGGTGTTTTGTGCCGCTTTCACTGCGCGAACCAGGTCCTTCATGGCAAGTGACGTCGATTTTTCTTGATTTTTCAAGGTCAGGGATTCGTCCTTGCCAATGATAATTTGGATCACCCGGTCGGGCGTTCTGGCGGCTTTGCCGACGCTGGGCAGGTCAATCACACTGGGTGAAATCAAGGGTGCCGTCACCATGAAAATAATCAACAGAACCAACATCACGTCGATGAAGGGCACCATGTTGATCTCGTTGATGGTGCGGCGTCCGCGCCCCCGGCTGACAAGCGTTGGCATGGTCAGGCTTTCTTCAGTGTCCTGACGCCGAAACCGACGCCGAACTCGACGCTGAACTCGACGCTGAACTGGATGCTGCGACAGATTGCGAACCCAGATTGCGCTGCAAAATGTTGGAGAACTCTTCAATGAAAGTTTCCAGCCGAATCGCAACGCGGTCAATGTCGCGGGCGAAACGGTTGTAAGCCACAACGGCTGGAATGGCGGCAAACAGGCCAATCGCGGTGGCGACCAGCGCCTCGGCAATACCGGGGGCCACCGTGGCCAGCGTCACCTGTTGCAACGACGCCAGACCAGTGAAGGCATGCATGATGCCCCAAACCGTGCCAAACAAACCCACATAGGGCGACACGGACCCGACCGAAGCCAGATAGGAGAGATTGGATTCCACCACGTCCATTTCGCGCTGAAAGCTCGCTCGCATGGCCCGCCTGGCACCGTCCATCAGGGTTGCCGTGTCGGAAATGCGGCGCTCGCGCAGCTTTTGAAATTCACGCATGCCACTGGCAAAGATGCGCTCCATGGGGCCAGCACTTTTGGCGTTTTTCGTGGCGGACGCAAACAGGTCATTCACGCTGGTGCCTGACCAAAATTCGCGCTCAAAGGTTTCATTCAGTTTTTTGACCCGGTTCAAAGCAAAAAGTTTGCGAAAAATCGCAGCCCAGCTTGAAACGGACACCACCACCAGCAGCAACATGACGAGCTGCACCACCAAACTTGCGTTGAGCACCAAATGCAGAATGGAAAGGTCTTGGTTCATCGAATTGAGGTCATCTTTTCAAGTGGGGAGACGAGTTGGAATTCAGGGTTAGACCGAGGGGTGGCGATCTAGTTCAGCAAAATTTTGAGCCGTTCAATCGCTATTTTTAACTGCTCCATGGAGCTTGCGGTGGAGAAACGCACAAAGTTACGAGTTTCGGCGTTGCCAAAATCACGCCCAGGCGTCACGGCCACGTGCGCGCGCTGCATCAATTCAAAGGCAAAGCCCCAACTGTCAAGGGCCGGACCGACATTACCCGACCGTTGCGCCAATTTAGCGCAAGCGGCAGAGCAATCCGCCCATGCATAAAACGCGCCATCGGGCATAACCGGCACGGTCAGGCCAAGCTGGTTTAGCGCGGGAATAAAAAAATCGCGCCGGGCTTTGAACTCGGCACGGCGGTGCTCAAACTCTTGCAGGCTGGCATCTTCAAAACATGCCAGCGCGGCATGCTGGGCAATGGTGCTGGGGCAAATGAAAAGGTTTTGAGCCAAGCGCTCAATGGCGGGGACCAGCACCTCGGGCACCACCATCCAGCCCAGTCGCCAGCCCGTCATATTGAAGTACTTACTGAAGCTGTTGATGCTAATGATGTCGTCATGGATCGCCAAGGCGGTTTGCCCGTACCTTGAATCAAAACTCAAGCCCAGGTAAATTTCATCAACCAGAGTCACGCCGCCATGCAGTTGCACAAGCTCGTGGATTTGACGCAGTTCGTTGGGGTCGATGGAGGTGCCCGTGGGGTTAGAGGGCGATGCCAACACCACGCCGCGCGTGCGTGGCCCCCAAGCGGCGCGAACTTTCTCTGCCGTCAACTGAAAGCGATCCGCCGCGCCAGTGGGAATGAGCACGGGCGTGCCCTGCGAAGCGCTCACAAAGTGCCGATTGCAGGGGTAACTGGGGTCGGGCATTAAAAACTCGTCGCCCTCATTCACCAATGCCAAGCAAGCCAAATGCAAAGCGGCCGATGCGCCCGCTGTCACGACGATTCGGCTGGCAGGCACTGCAACGCCAAATCGGCTGGCGTACCAGGCGCTGATGCGTTCGCGCAATTGCGGCAAGCCGGTTGCCTGCGTGTACTGGGTGTGGCCGTCTTTGATTGCCTTTTCAGCTGCCGCAATGACGAGCGGTGCTGCTGTGAAGTCGGGTTCGCCAATGTTCAAAAAGACCATCGGCTGGTCAGTGTGGGCCACCTTTCGTGCCAAAGCGGACGCCGCCTTGGCAACCTCCATCACATAAAACGGCTCAATGCGCTGGGCTCGGTCTGAGATTTTCATGGCCTTGGCGAGTCACTTACTTTTTATTTCGGTCTTGCGCGACTTCTGGCCCACGCAACAAGGGTGCCAATTGGTTCAAGACCCCATTCACATACTTGTGTCCGTCTGTGCCACCAAACTCTTTGGCCAGTTCAATGCATTCGTTCAGCACCACGCGCCATGGAATTTCGGGGCATTGTTTGAATTCAAACGCGCCAATCCACATCACTGCGTGCTCAACCGGTGAAATTTCTGCAAATTTGCGGTCTAGCAAGGGCGCTATCAGTTCGTTCAGAGCGGTGGCCTGGTCAACGCAGCCGCGCAGCAAGGCATCAAAGTGAGCGGCATCGGCTTTGTTAAAACCTGCCAAGTCGCGGGTGAAGGCGTCAATGTCATCTACCGAATTTTTGCCAATCAGGTGCTGGTAGAGCGCTTGCAATGCAAATTCGCGTGACCTGGATCGGTCTGATTTGCTGCCGGCTTTGCGTGCGCCCGTGCTGGTCAGGCCCTTGCGGGACTGCCGGGGCGGGCGTGTTGCGGCGGAGGAGGGTGAAAATTCAGGCATTACATATCTTCCAGAAGGTTGGCCATTTCTACGGCGGTGCGAGCGGCATCGCGGCCCTTGTCGGTTTGGCGGGCTTGGGCCTGGGCCAAGTCTTCGGTGGTCAAAATGGCATTGGCAATTGGCAGCTGAAAGTCCAGCGCCACCCGCATCACACCTGCGCCAGACTCGTTGGCCACCAGCTCAAAGTGGTAAGTTTCGCCCCGAATAATGCACCCCAACGCGATCAGCGCATCGTATTTCGATTTTTCGGCCATGGCCTGCAAAGCCAACGGCACTTCCAGAGCGCCTGGCACCGTCACATGGTCAATGTGTTTTTCATTCACGCCCAAAGCCAGCAGCTCGGCGTGGCAGGCCGCCGCCAAAGCATTGGTAATGGCTTCATTGAAGCGGGCCTGAACCACGCCAATTTTGAGCTTTTTGCCGTGCAGTCGGTCACTGTTGTCACCTAAGCCGCCTTTGTCTGCGCCAAACATGATGTCATCCTAAAAACTATTGAATTGTGATGTTGAATTTGAGATGCGAAGGCGCTTGAATCGTTCAGGGGTTGACGTAGCCAACCACTTCGAGGCCGTAGCCTGTCAAACCAGGGCTGCGCCGGGGGCTGCCCAACAGCGTCATCTTGCGAACCCCGCATTCACGCAAAATTTGGGCACCAATGCCGTAGGTTCTTAAATCCATGCGCCCGCCTTGGCTGGGTGACTGGCTGGGTCGCGCTGTGCCGTTGAATTGCGCCAGCAATTGATCGGCGCTCTCGCCGCAGTTCAGCAAGACGACCACACCACGGCCCTCAGAAGCGATTTTGGCAAGGCTTGCATCGAGGCTCCAGGAATGCAGGGTGCGGTTAATTTCGAGTGCATCGAGCACGGACAGCGGCTCGTGAACGCGGGCGGTCACCACATCGTCTGGACCCCACTGTCCCTTGACCAAAGCCAGATGAATGCCATGGCCGGGCTTGTCCCGAAATGCCATGGCCGTGAATTCCCCAGCCGCGGTCACCAGCTTGCGGGTGGCGACGTTTTCCACCAAAGACTCCACCCGGCTTCGGTGTTCAATCAGGTCGGCAATGGTTCCGATTTTCAGCCCATGCTCCGCCGCAAAAACCTGCAAATCCGGCAGGCGTGCCATGGTGCCATCGTCCTTCATCACCTCGCAAATCACGGCACTTGGCGAACAACCCGCCATCGCGGCAAGGTCGCAGCCTGCTTCGGTGTGACCCGCGCGCATCAACACACCCCCAGCAACCGCCTGAAGCGGGAAAATGTGACCCGGTTGCACCAAATCAGCAGCCTTTGCATTTTTTGCGACAGCCGCTTGCACTGTCCGCGCACGGTCAGCCGCTGAAATGCCCGTGGTGACGCCTTCGGCCGCTTCAATTGAAACGGTGAAAGCTGTTCCCATTTTGGTGCCATTGCGGGTCGCCATGGGTGGAAGCTGCAAACGCTGGCAATGCTCTTGGGTCAGCGTCAGACAAATCAGTCCGCGTCCAAAACGGGCCATGAAATTAATCGCCTCGGGCGTCACATGATCGGCCGCCAAAACGAGGTCACCTTCGTTTTCGCGGTCTTCTTCATCGACCAAAATAACAATTCGCCCAGCGCGCATTTCCGCCACGATGTCTTCGACTGGGGAAATAGCGGCTATGTGCCTTTCGGCATGTTTTGCAGTCATTGACGATGAAAATTAGTAAAGGTTAAGTGTGTTCTGAGCGGCTTTGAACGGGACTGTGGAATAGGGGAGCCAAGCGGCAAACTATTCAACACCGGTTCCGTGCATCGGCCCAACGCTAAGCATGCGTTCAACATACCTGGCAATCAAATCAATCTCCAGATTGACCTGCGCATTCGGCTTCAGAGTTCCCAAAGCAGTGTTGTGAATGGTGTGAGGTATCAAATTGATGCTGATCTCACAGCCACTCGCCATGTCCTGGATGCGGTTGACCGTCAAACTTACGCCATTCACGGCAATCGACCCTTTGTAGGCCAGGTACTTGGCCAAATTAGCGGGTGCCAGCACACAAAGCTCCCAACTTTCGCCGACTTGCTCAAACTTTGTGATCACCCCCACGCCATCGACATGGCCTGACACCAAATGCCCACCCAGACGGTCATTGGCGCGCAATGCTTTTTCCAGGTTGACGGCACCCAAATGGTTCAGCCCAGCAGTCTTGTCAAGCGACTCAGCAGAAATGTCTATGGAGAATCGATGGGCGGTGGTGTCGAACTGAGTCACAGTCATGCACGCGCCGTTGATTGCGATGCTGTCGCCCAAGCCAACGTCGTCAAGAAAATGGGCTGGGCAATCCACCGCCAAGCGTTTGCCGTGCGAGGCAGATTGCCCCAAACTTTGAATGTCGGCGATACGCCCTACGCCTTGAATGATTCCAGTGAACATCCCGCTATTTTCGCAGGAATAAGCCCTTGCCAGCCCGTTGAGGCGCTAAAAGTTGTCTCGCCCAGTCACGCGGGCAATCAGCCTGAGGTCGTCACCCAGCATTTGGCTGGATTTGAACGTCAGCTGAAGGGCATCACCTAGGTCGGCCAATGGGCCAAAATTGGCCATGTTGCGGCCTTGACCGATGAGTTTGGGGGCAAGGTACACCAAAAACTCGTCGACCAAGCCTTCGCGTACCAGCGATCCGTTCAAACGGTGGCCCGCTTCCACATGCAATTCGTTGATTTCGCGGCTTGCCAAGTTGTGCATCATGAGCGCCAGATCGACTTTGGCTGCCTTACCGTCAGGCGACTTACCTGCCATCGGCATGAATACGACCGTCGCCCCCAAAGCTTCCAGGGCAGACTTTTTGGCGTCGTTGACGATTGCCGAGTAAATGTAGATTTTTCTGGTAGGGTTGCCAGGGGTATCGAAAAGCCGGGCGTTCAATGGGGTTTGAAGCTGGCTGTCCACCACAATCAAATGCGGTTGACGCGGAGTTTCGACCAAGCGCACATCCAAACCAGGGTCGTCGTCCAGAACGGTGCCAATACCTGTCAGCACTGCGCAGGCACGCGCCCGCCAAGCATGGCCGTCTGCGCGAGCCGACTCACCTGTAATCCACTGGCTTTTGCCATTGTCAAGGGCCGTTTTGCCATCCAACGAGGCGGCAAGCTTCATGCGAACCCAGGGTGTTTTTCGAACCATTCGGCTGAAAAACCCAATGTTAAGTTCTCTCGCGGCGTCAGCAGCCAACCCGACATGAACCACGACGCCTGCTGCTTTCAATCGTTCAAACCCTTGCCCAGCCACCAACGGATTCGGATCTAAAGCCGCCGCAATTACAGTTTTCACACCGGCCTTCACCAGCGCATCACAGCATGGCCCAGTTCGCCCTTGGTGGGCGCAGGGTTCCAATGTGACATAGACCGTTGCGCCAGCCACAGAGTTTCCTTTGGCGTGCGCATCGTTCATTGCCACGATTTCGGCGTGCGGGCCGCCCGTACGATGCGTGTACCCTTCGCCTAAAAGCTCGCCCTCGTGGGAGACTATGACACAACCTACTGTCGGGTTGGGCGGCGGTGCAAAGCGATTTTGCGCTGCTAACTGTAAGGCAAGGGCCATCCAACGTTGTGCTGGGTCAGTAGTAATTTGGTTCATGAGGTACGTTGATGTGCAGTTGGCCCACCACTGACGCAATCGATTAGACCGCTCGTCAGAGGGCAGTGTGCCTTTTGCTTTGGCTTGCGTAAGATTACTCCATGACTTCTCGGCAAATTTTTTTTGGCTGGTTCGCCTTCATCCGTCCGAGCGCATCGTTATTTCTTTTTGTCAAAATGATGCAAACCATGACATGATGCAGCTTGGTGTGGTAACTGCACAGAATCGTGCTTCACTTAGATACTCGCGGCCTGAGCTGATTTGGTCTGTGCTGGGGGCGATTTTATTGCACGCTCTTTTGTTAGTGGCTTGGTCCGGGCAAAAGGGCGCCGGAACTGATAGGCGTTCAAAACCTGGTAGCACCATGCTCACGATGGCTTTACGCCAGTCGCAAGTCGCGTCAAATGATGCAATTCCCTTGCTTGAGTCATCTGTGCAGAATTTTGAGTCTCCTCCCATTCAGACCCCACGGGACCTAGCGCTTTCAGAACGGCGAGAAAAATACCTGCGTCAAGAGCGTCAACTTGAGCGAACCAGGTCTAAAACCAAGGACGATGGCGAGGTCGTCCGGTTGGAGCCGCCGGTTGGACCAGAGTCCTTATTGCCAAAGCTGGAGGAAATTGCCGGGCAAGACGGCAAGCTTTACCACTGTCTGAATGAAAAGGGAGAACCCTATACAGTGTTAGTTCCACCCTCTACGGACATGGGCGGCCAAATGGGTCAAGGACAGGTTTTGGACCGATTTGACCCTTGCGTTCAGGGTTGATTTGGCTGATTTTTAGAATCGCGCCGAATTTTCATATACGCCACAAATTCAAAGCGGTGAAAAAGCTGACAAATTTACCGTTGGGCGGTTCCTGGTGACCGTACATCAGCGCGCGGTGGAAGTTGAATCTCGTTCAAACTAGTATTCGCTCCATGAAACTCCGCCAATCTGGATTTACTTTAGTTGAGTTGCTGATCGTGGTGGCACTTGTAGCCATCCTCGCTTCAATGGCCGTACCAAGCTTCCGTACGATGCTGGTCAAAAGATCGGTGACGGCTGCGGCTGACGCCTTGGTGTCAGACATTCGGTTTGCGCGATCTGAGGCGATTAAACGGTCAACTCGGACAGTCATTTGTCGTTCTACGGATGGGTCAAGCTGTGCTGCTGCAGGCAGTTGGAACATTGGATGGATTGTTTTTGTAGATGTTGACTCTAGCGGAACAGTAGATGCAGGTGTAGACGAAATTGTGCGGGTGCAGCAGGGTCTTGCGAACATTGCCACGATTCAAGACGATTCAGCGCCTAGCAGTACGCTTAACGCCATTAGATTTGAGCCTGCAGGTTTTGCCAAGGGGGCGAATATGACTTTAAATATCACGCCTACGGGCAGCGCTTTTACTGACTCAACCCGGCTAATTTGCGTGTCTATAAATGGTCGAGCTGCCTTGAGATCTATCGGTACCACAACATGCTGATCATTCCAACGCCTGGCATCGGCCCTGTGGCCTCGCAGCGCCAGTCTGAACGCGGCGTGTCATTGATCGAGGTTTTGGTGTCCATCGTCATCGCCTCAATCGCTCTGCTGGCCTTGGCGGGTGTGAATGCGTCATCAATTCGCTACACCAAAATGTCGCAATACCGGGCTACGGCAGCGTTGCTTGCCACCGACATGGGTGAGCGCATGCGAGCGAACAAAGGGCAGGCGGCTACCCTGGTGCCCGTAGCGGCTGCAACCGGCTACTTGGGTGGTGCTTACGATTACCTCGAAACGTTTGCCGACCAAGCAACTGAGGCAACTTTGCCTGCCGAGTTGTGCAATCTTTCAACCAGTATTTGTACGCCTGCTCAAATTGCGGCGCTTGACCTGGCGCAATGGCGCTTGTTGGTGCGCAAACAACTTCCGGAAGGTTCGGTTGTGATTACCCGGCAAGTTGCTGAAGTATCTGCCGAAATTTGGGTGGTTTGGCGCGATCCTGCCGTAGCCAGTACAGACGAGGCCCCTGCGGCCGCCAGTGAGTGCCCTGGTGCATTGACGCTTGCGAGTGACCTGAGTGTCAGGTGCAGCTTTTTTCGGGTCAGTCTATGAAGCAACCTAACCGTTCGTTAGCTCACAGGTCAGAGCGAGGGCTATCGCTTGTCGAAGTCATGATTTCCCTAGTGATTGGCTTGGTGGTGGTGGGTGCAGTCTTAGTCAGTTATATTGGTTCAGGACAGACCAATAAACGGCAGTCGGCACTGTCAGAAATGAACGAGAACGCACAGATTGCACTGACGCTTATGAAGAATGACCTGCTTTTAGCTGGGTATTCCCAGGCGCGCGGCACAGCGACGGTCGGAACAGTGACGACTTTCACCAAGACTTACGGAGGTAGGGCGATTTTTGGCTGCGATGTGGGTTTCGACAACTACGCGACAGGTGGAGATGCTATTTGCAAAACTGGGACTGCTGAAACCCCGGCCATTGAGATTATTTACGAGGCAGATTCATCCAATACAGTGCTTACCGCCGGCGAACCCACCGATTGCCGTGGCAGCAAACTTACTCAAATGACAGTCGGTACGGTCAACTTTTATGTTGCCAAAAATCGATATTACGTGAAATCCGGCACTTCGGGTCGCGGTGAACTTCACTGTGCCAGCAACGCGAGCACCAGTGAGCCCTTGATTGACAACGTTGAGTCCATGCAAATTTTTTATGGCGTGTCAAATGGTGGGGCCGTTAACCCAAGGCAAGTAATGCGCTACGTTACCGCTGCTAACGTGACTGCCGCCAAGTGGTCTGACGTGGTTAGTGTTCGAGTCTGCTTGGTGGTGCGAAGCGCTGATGCTGTTTTGTCCGGAGAAGATGTTACTGCGGGCCTCAACAGTTACCTGGATTGCGATTCAACCGCTCAAACGGCAACCGACCGTCATATCCGCAGAGCCTATTTTTTGACCACATCGCTGCGCAACAAAATGACTTTTTGAGTGCCACCATGACTCACTTCCACCGCATTGCAACATTCAAAGCCTCCAAGCGTCAGGCGGGCATCTCACTCATTATCGTGATGATCATGGTAGTCATCATTGGGTTGACCTCTGCGTCTGCTATTCGAAATGCTACGTCTGGTGAGCGTGCCACCAACAATATTCGGATGCAAAACTTGGCACAGCAGTACGCGGAGGCAGCGTTGCGGTTTTGTGAAGTCGAAGTCAGAAAGGGTGACGGCAGCGCTTATGGTGCTTTCAAATTCTCCCTTAACAAAGTTGATACTGACTATGTGGCTGGACAGGCCTCGTTTCAAGTATCCCCCGCCCCATGGGAAAGACCCAGCAGTTGGGGTGTCGGTACACCCGTGGCGGGCGACGCGTCTGCTCGTCGCTACACGATTCTCCAAGGTCAGATTAAATCGGTCAACAGTTCTATCGTTCCCACCAATTTGCCGCAATGCGTGAACGAACGACAAAAATTGGCCGATGGCAAGTGGGCAACAGTTGTCACAGCCCGCGGATTCAGTCCCGATTACACATTTGACGCCACCAGCGGTTTGACCAAGAGCGGTTCAGTCGTTTGGCTTCAGTCCATTTTGCTTACGTTATGAGGTTTATCATGCTCAAACCACTTTCTAGCTGGCTGTCACATGTCCGCGTTGGTGCCACCGCCATTTTTGTCGCGTCGATGGTCTTGGTCGCTACCTGCGCCCATGCACAGCCTTCGCAATCGCCTTTGTTAAGTCGTCCCTTTGCAGGCGCCGCCCCAAACCTGGTGTTAGACCTGGATGATTCGGGGTCCATGATGTACCAACACAGTCCAGAAGAAAGTTTTACCCTTGCTGGCAAAACACTCAAGCTTGCAGGCGACAACTCGGTCATGGTGCACCCAAGTGACACCCGCAACTACCCGGGGACTTTCCGGGGTTATTGGCCAGCGAATACGGGCGCAACGGGCGCAGAGCTTCTTTATCAAATGCAAGTTCGGTCGCCTGACGTGAACACGCTTTACTACAACCCAGAAACAACTTATCGGCCGTGGATACAAAAAGATCCCGGCAGTGTCATTTGTGCCAGCCCAAAAGTCTATTGCGATGCTTCTCGGTTCCCCAATGCAAATCTTTTGGCTGCGTCATTCAACCCTCAGTCACCCGCAGTACCAGCGGCTGCTGCACCCGCACTCATAACGTTTGTGGGTGCTGGAGCTGCTTTAGTCAAAGCTTCTGGCAACGTGACGCCAGTTCTGCCCGCTTTTGCCGCGAATGATTTTTTAATTTGCCTAGCAGAGTCAAATGACCGAAGCACTCACGGTACACCTGCAGGATGGGGGGTGGCCTACAACATTGACAGTGGATCCGGATCTACGCACCATGCATCTGCCTTTTGGAAGATTGCCGGCGCAACAGAGGCGAACCCAACGATTGGCCACACTGGCACAACAATCATTGGGCAGTGCTTTGCGTATCGCAACGTCGACACGGTTACGGCCATTGAAAGTACGACAACCGCAACAGGCACACTCGCTACCGACACCTCTATCGACTTCGCCAGCGGGTCGTCGACCACTGCCAACACAATGGTTTTATTGGCGGCACACCAAGCTAATACTTTTGCAGCGCCTGCAGCGCCATCCACCGGAGGTGGTTTGAGCTGGGTGCTAAACGGGTTCGGTTTTGGCGGCGTGACCGGGACAACGGGAGTAGGAATCGGCCTTTATTCGGCGACAAAGGCTACTGCGGGTGCTACAGGCGCTTTTATTGTGACCAGCGGGCGAGCGCAGAAGAACTCTGGCGTTGTTATAGTTTTACGGAAAAAATCGGGTACGACGCTGTCAGGAGGAGCTGATTTGTCTGCATCCGCTACTGCTATCACCGCAAATTGGTGCACCTCGGCAAGCGCAATTTCGGGGGGATCGTGCGGCTCTTCGTCCAAAAGCTACACACCTATGCTGTTTTACCGCTTGAAGAAAGATGGCGCAGGCGCTTACCTGGCTCCTGACAGCGCCGCGTCGTACGATACCTACAATTTGAGCACAGCGGGTGCTGGTACGACCTACGCATACCCAACGCGAAAAGAATGTACTGCTGGCGTGTGTAATTTGACGCAAGAGCGCCAAAACTTTGCGAATTGGTTCGTTTACCACCGCTCACGCCTTTTGGTCGCGCAAGGCGCAATTGCCGAGTCTTTTTGGGACACCGATGCTGCGAATTTGAGACTGGCATGGGGCTCTATTCACCAGGGACCGACCGTGTTGGACAACAGTGAGACTGTTTCCACGGTAGTGTCTCCACTGCGACCTTTCACAGATGCACGCAAGGACGGATTGTTCAGCTTTGTGCGCAATATCGGCGTCCAGTCAGGCACGCCGTTGCGCAGTGCCTTGCAAGGCGTCGGCGAATATTATTCCAAGGCGAGTCCCTGGGCGGATGATCCTTCCAACGTGGCACTTGGAACCCCCAAAGACTGCCGCAGGGCGTACCACCTATTGATTACCGATGGTCTCTGGAATGGCTCTGCTGGCTCGCCTACAGTTGGCAATGCTGACAACCTTTCGGCTGCTGCGTCTGCGACAACCTATCCAACAATTACCTCCTCCAGTGGTGCCACTTACACCTATTCGCCCATTGCGCCATTTGCTGACGACAATTCGGAGTCATTAGCCGATTACGCTCACCACTATTTCGCGCGTGACCTAAGGCCGACTTTGGCTAACAACGTTGCACCCGTGGTACCTAAGAAGATGACTTGGCAGGGTATGGTTAACTTTACAGTTAGTTTGGGCTTGACTGGCGACCTGGATTCAAAAGGAAGTTTGCCTACGCTGACCACAGGTGGCGTGCCAACCGGCTGGGGTACCAACCGAGTCAACGACCTTTGGCACGCTGCCGTGAACAGTGAAGGAAAATATTTCAGTACGAAAAACTCTGAAGATCTGTCGAGCGCGTTGAAATCTGCACTCGCAGAGGTCAAAGAGGACGAAGTGCAAGAGGCTGGAGTTGCGACCGCTAGCAATATTTTGGAAAGCGGCAATCGCAAGTACATTCCACTTTATGTGCCGGGAGTTTGGACTGGTGATGTCCGGGCATTTTCATTGGATGAAGAGGGAGTGACGGTTGGAGATGGGAAGAAAGGCGGTGAAATTTGGTCTGCTAGCGCCAAAATGAAGCCGGCTGACTGGGCGTCGCGAAAAATTTACACCTGGAACTCAGGTGCCTCGGCACCAAGTCTGTTCACTTGGGCTGATATGGGAACAACCAACCAGGGGGCAATTGGTCCGGACGTTGGCACAGAGGACCTGGTCGATTTCTTGCGGGGAGATCAATCGAACGAACTGACTGGTCTTTTCCGGGCGCGAAAATCTCGTTTAGGTGATTTCATCAACTCTAACCCGGTGTTAATTAAAAAGGGGTCTGATTTGGGTTACCAAACTCTGACCGCCGGGGGTTCAAGTTATGACACTTATCGCTCAACGACCAAGGCCAATCGTCACGGCGTGTTATTTGTTGGTGCCAATGATGGCATGGTGCATGCCTTTAAAGATTCTCTGGGCAAAGTTAACCCAACAGACGCAACGGTGGATCCTACTGGTGCAGCAGCATTGGCGGACGGTAAGGAAATTTTCGCTTACGTGCCGAGGGCGGTGTACCCCAATTTGTCAAAATTAGCCGACAAAACCTACGGTGCAACTGGAAACTATCACCGATTTTTTGTAGACGGTGCCCTGTCAGAATCAGACGCCTACGTCAAGGCAACAGCGGCTTCAGTTGGACCTGAATGGCGTAATTATTTGACGGGTTCATTGAGTGAGGGGGGGCGTGCTGTGTTTGCATTGGACGTGACTAACATGACAGCACCTGGCCCAGACAATATCAAGTGGGAGTTTTCTGATGCTGACGATTCCGACATGGGCTATGTATCTGCACCCGTTGAAGTCGGTGTCTTGAAAGATGGCTCGTGGGTGGCGATTTTTGGCAACGGACCTTTCAGCGCCGCCGGAAAAGCTGTTTTGTTCGTGCTCAATCTGGCGACCGGTTCATCTACGAAGCTTGTGGTCGATTCCGGCACAGGCAATGGTTTGGGTGGTGTCGGAGTGCAACGCGATACAGATGGGTATATTTCCAATTTGTTCGTAGGAGACCTCAAGGGGTCTTTATGGAAGCTTGATTACGACGTGTCTGCTACCAGCAAGTTTGTGATTTCTGGAGGCACCGTCGCCTTGTTCACTGCTGTAACGAGCGACACCATCCCTCTGTCCCAAGCTATCACACAAGCGCCGATGGTGTTTGACCACTCGTTAGGTGGTAAGTTAATTGTGTTCGGAACAGGCAAGCTGTTAGTTGACGCTGACCGCTCTACAAAAGACTACCAAACAATGTATTCGGTTTGGGATAAGCCAGGTGATGTTCTGCTTAGGCCTTTGCTGCGGACTTCTTTGAAAGAGCGCAATCTGCAACTGGTAACTGGCGGCGCTGGTGGCGCGACTTTTTATTCGATAGCGCCAGCCATACTTCCAGAAGTTGAGGGCATCGACTACGCTGGCGTTCAGCGTGGCTGGGCGATCGATCTTAAAATTATCGTTGCGTCGAAGAACATCTTTGAGGGAGAACGCATCATCTACCCACCACAACGAGTGAGCAACAAGCTGGTTTTGTTTAGTGCCGTTGCACCGGCGGAAACTGCAGCAGTTTGTGTTTCACCGGTAAGTACGGGTGCGAACTTTATCCTTCCAGTTGAAACAGGCTTGAACCCGACCTATAAACTCTTTGACGTGAACGGTAACAACGACATCGCTGATGATCCCTTCACCATTGGCTACGCTACCAAGGTCGACGGTATTGATTCGATAGTGAGAAGCGGGAAGGGTACTTCTGACACAGCTGACGGGCTTTGCCCTCCAGGCTTTGAGCGAACCAGCATTCAAAATACAACCGGGCAGGTTATGGCTTGTATTGAAAAATGTGTTGGGGCTGCCTGCTGCGTCGGGCCAACCTGCACCACACCTCCAAGCACGCTCAACTTGGTTGACCGCATTCAGCGGCGCATCATCAACCCGCCTATCCGGTAAATCCAATCTATGACTGCGTCTTTGATGAGAAAAAGTATGACCCAACCGAAGAGTAGCCGTGGCTTCACATTGATTGAGCTGATGATTGTGGTGGCAATCATTGGGGTTTTGGCCGCAATTGCCTTGCCCAGTTACACCAGCTACGTCAAACGCGGTCATCGAGCAGCAGCAACAGCCGCGTTGTTGGAGGCGCAACAGTTCATGGAGCGGTACTACGCGGCTAACAACCGATACACCACCACTGATGCGGGTGATGTTAGCCCTACGCTGCCCGCCCGGTTGCAGGCTGTCCCAACGGAGTCGCCCAAGTACGATTTGGCTTTGAGTGGCCCTTCACTTAATTCATATACTTTGACGGCAACGCCGCGCGCGACGGATAGCTGCGGTAACTTGACCTTGACTAACACGGGATTGAAAGGCGCCAATGGCCTCACCACTGCTGCTGCGGTGTCACCTTGCTGGAGGTAAGGCGCTTCAACGGTGAGGTGAAGCACTGAATGGTTGTAGAGATTGGATAGCGCGGGGATCTGAGGCGTTCGCGATCTACCGCCGAACCTCATCCACCAGCGTTTTGAATTCATCAATGTCTTCAAAACTCCGGTAAACACTGGCAAAGCGCACGTACGCGACTTTGTCCAGTTTTTTCAGTTCGCGCATGACCAGCTCGCCAATGCGGGTTGAGGGGACTTCGCGGGCACCCAGGTTCAGCAGCTTTTCTTCGATGCGTTCAATCGCGCTGTCCACTTGTTCTGTGCTAACTGGGCGTTTGCGCAGGGCCAGATTCATGGACGCCAGCAGTTTGGCGCGTTCAAATTCGATGCGGCGGCCATCTTTTTTGACGATGGCCGGAAAGTTAACGTCCGGTCGCTCGTAAGTGGTGAAGCGCTTTTCGCAGGATCCACATTGGCGGCGTCTTCGAATGAAGTCGCCGTCTTCAGAAATCCGGGTTTCGGCAACCTGGGTTTCAGAATGGCTGCAAAAGGGGCACTTCACCGCAACTTCACTGCAAAACTAGTTGCCATAAACCGGAAACCGCGCCGTCAGCGCGTTCACTTTGGCGCGCACAGCGTCAATGTTGGCGGTGTCGCGCGGGTTGTCCAGCACGTCGGCAATCAAGTTGGCGGTTAGGCGGGCCTCTTCGTCTTTGAAACCCCGGGTTGTCATGGCTGGGGTGCCAATGCGCACGCCGCTGGTCACCATCGGCTTTTCAGGGTCATTGGGAATGGCGTTTTTGTTGATGGTCATGTGAGCGCTGCCCAACACGGCTTCGGCTTCTTTGCCGGTGATGCCCTTGGCTCGCAGATCAACCAGCATCAAATGGCTTTCGGTGCGGCCACTGACAATGCGCAGGCCGCGCTGAATCAGCGTTTCGGCCACGACTTTGGCGTTTTGCAGCACTTGCTTTTGGTAGATTTTGAAATCAGGGTGAAGCGCTTCTTTGAAAGCCACGGCTTTGGCGGCAATGACATGCATCAGCGGGCCACCTTGCAGGCCTGGGAAGATGGCGCTGTTGATGGCCTTCTCATGCTGCGATTTCATCAAAATAATGCCGCCGCGCGGTCCACGCAAGCTTTTGTGGGTGGTTGATGTGACGATGTCAGCATGCGGCACCGGGTTGGGGTACACGCCCGCGGCAATCAAGCCCGCGTAATGCGCCATGTCAACCATGAAAATAGCGCCCACGTCTTTGGCCACATTGGCAAAGCGCGCAAAGTCGATGGCCAATGAATAGGCGCTGGCACCCGCAATGATGAGCTTGGGTTTGGATTCGTGGGCCTTCTTTTCCATCGCATCGTAGTCAATTTCTTCTTTCGCGTTCAAGCCGTAAGACACCACGTTGAACCACTTGCCGCTGATGTTCAGGGGCATGCCGTGGGTCAGGTGGCCGCCTTCGGCCAGGCTCATGCCCATGATGGTGTCGCCGGGCTTTAAAAACGCCAAAAACACGGCTTCGTTGGCCGATGCGCCGCAGTGCGGCTGCACGTTGGCGCAATCGGCACCAAAAATTAGCTTCACGCGATC
This sequence comes from Rhodoferax sp., assembly GCA_031386665.1. Classification (GTDB taxonomy): domain Bacteria; phylum Pseudomonadota; class Gammaproteobacteria; order Burkholderiales; family Burkholderiaceae_C; genus JANYCG01. Next base: position 23,631 of record JANNCN010000024.1, read on the forward strand.
AATGGCCAGTTGCTCAGCCACGTCAACATGCTCACAGCCACCGTAGTAGCGTTTGCCGGGGTAGCCTTCAGCGTATTTGTTGGTCAATTGGGTGCCTTGCGCTGCCATGACGGCGGGCGAGGCGTAGTTTTCGCTGGCGATCAGCTCAATATGGTGCTCTTGGCGGGCGTTTTCAGCGCGAATGGCGGCAAACAGCTCGGGGTCAGTTTGTTCGATCAAAATGTTTCGAGAGTACATGGCAGTCCTAAAAGACTTGTGCGCCTTTCTATCAGCGGTCGATTCAATCCTGGCCGGGGTCGTCAGAGGACAACACGGCGCGGATTGAAAAAAATCTGACTCCAGGGCTGCCCAGGCGAACGGCTGATCGCAAGGCCGACAAAACAGCCGTTGCGGTGCGCTTCCCAGTGGTGTCCCACGTCGGCCTGGCAATCTCTTGGTAAGAAGAGGTTTTGCAAGCCTATCGCCAGTCGCGCACAACCAGAGTTTACCCTAGCGAACAGGCATTTAAGAATCGAGCAGATTGTCTGATTTGTCTGAGGCGCCCGCGGCGTCTGCCTTGGGATTGGCAGCCTGGGGCAGGGCGGCGGAACCGTTCAAGGAATGAACAGCGGGAATCAGCGGGGCGATCAAAGAATTGGAGCGCATGGCTGGCACGATGGCGTTTGCCGACGAGGCCGTGGGTGCCAAAGTGGGGACGCTGCGCCCGCCTGCCACCAGTTTCAGGCGGGCGTGTTCTGCCATGACCTTGCTTGCGTAGCCGCCATCGTCCAGCAGGTTGGCAGCGCCTACGTAGTAGCGCAAACCGGCTTCGACCGAGCCCGCCCGCGCAATGCACTCTTGCAGCACTCGCACGCCCACGCGCAGGTTCGAGACTGGGTCAAAGGCTGCCAGTTTGCCGCCGAAATTTTCATATTTGTCGCCGTGCACGCGGGTCATCACCTGCATCAGGCCTTGGGCGCCAACGGCGCTTTGAGCAAACGGGTTAAAGCCCGATTCCACCGCCATGATGGCCAATATCAGGGTGGGTTCCAGCTTGGCGACTGTGGCGATGCTGAAGGCCTCGGCAACCAGGGCGCTCACGGGTTCGGGTGCCACGCGGTATTTTTTACTCAGCCAAAAGGCCAGGGCGGCTTGCTGTTTGGGCAAACTGCGCGGGTCGGTGGCGGTGGCGCGGTCGCTGGCCTCTGGCTCGCTGACCATACCGGTGTCTTGCAGCGTTTGGGCCGGTTGGCGGTTTTGCAGCCATTCCATCAAATGGCGTTCACCGCTAGTGCGGATTTGGGGTTGCACCATCAGTGCGACCAGGGCAAACATGACGGCCAAGCCGAGCAAGGCAAATCCGTTCTGGGACGCTTCAAAGAAGCTGCGGGTGGACTGGCGGCCCAAGCGGTTTGCCCAGGTGCCGATTTTTTTGAATGCTGTCAAAAGCTTTTCCTTCTTGCACAAGTTGCCTTGAAACACTGGGGCTTGCAGGCAAGCAGCAGTGGAACAAGGCGGACTCGTTTGGGTTGGTACGCCGACAAACCGCTGCGGTGGCCTTGATTGCTCAGGGAGGCGCTCTGCAGTGGCTTGCCATGGTTTGCATTGAGGTGCAATGGCCGATGTCTGGGCTTGTGACCCTCAATGCAGCAATTCAACGCTTAAGGCACGGGTGGGCCGAAGACTCGGGTTATCCCTATAAGTCGGCGGGATGGGCGGATTCTAGGGGGCCGAATATGTCAAGTCAACCCTAAAAAATAGAATCTTCATTCTAATTTCGATCTAAAAAGTCTGCATTGGCGCGATTTCACGCAGATTCACGCGCATTGGCAACTGGCCCACTGGTTGAAAGACCAGCCCATATTTTACAAATTCGGCTTGAAATTGAAGCGCCGTTTGCCTAGACTGAAAGTGTCTGCCTCACAGCAGATGCCGAGTCGGCAGTAGCCAGTCCCTACCAGAGATTGCATCAAGGTAGCTGTGATAAAGCGGCCCCGACGACCCATTGGTGGCAATCTTTTGCTGCCTGCACTTCAGGACTTTACCCTCCTGGGTGCGAACCCTGACGGCATGGACCTCGTGTCAGCCGTCAAGCCCGGACAGATTGGCATTGCGCCAAACTGACCGGGCTTTCTTTTTGGGGATGGCTCTTTTTCATCAAATTTGACACAAATTAACCTGCAGGTTCTTTTTTTTGAAAAAACACTTCAAAACCTCGAAATGTGAACAAAATAGGCCTCTAGCTCTCGAATAATATAGAATTGTTGCTATATATTTAGTAGCGTTTTGAAGATCGCCCCGGATCACCCACAATCTGGGCTTTCAAATCGCGGTGAAAATAGAAGGTTGTTCGTCCCCTTTTGCATTTCCCTGCACCCAACTCTTATTCACCGTGACCAAGCAAGCAACCAAACCCAACGATATTCGACAACTTGACGCCTTGACCGGCGGCGCGTTCACGGCACCCACCTCGGGCGAGCGGGCAGCACGCGTGCGGGACTGGCTTGCCAGCGGGCCCAGTACCGAGCAAATGTCTGAGGTGTTCAAAGAGCTGAGCGGTCGTGACAAAGGGGCTGCCAAGGCACTGCGTGAAAAGCTGGACGAAGCCAAGCGCGCCAAGGGGCAAGAAACGCTGTCTGCCGACTGGTCTGCCAAGGCGCAAACCCTGCTGGCGGTGTCCAAACTGAATATTGCCGATGCTCTAGCCTGGCAGCGTGATGCTGCCAAAGCCGGTGCGCCGCTGTCCAAAGAGCCCTTGGCCACCCTGAAAAACCAGCTGGCGGATCGCGTCAAAGTGATTGAAGACTTGCAACACCGGGTGCAGGTTCAGCGTGAAGCGGCCGTGCTGCTGGCCCAGCGCATTGAAGTGCTGTCTATGAAACCCTGGCGCGATGCGCAAGCCGTTTGGGACGGACTGCGCAGCGACGTGACCCATTGGCAGGAGCAGGCCGCCCTGTTGCTGGCAGACAGCAATTGGGGCAGTGTGGATGTGAAATTTCCGCCCTTGCTGGACGCCTCGCGCGCTCAATTGCTGGTGGTTTGGGATGCGTTTCAGGCCGCGTTGGCACA
>JANNCN010000047.1:0-130953 GCA_031386665.1 Rhodoferax sp.
CCATCTTTGACAAAATCCAGCGCCCAATCCAGTGCCGAGTCGCCACCGCCCAAAATCACGACATCTTGTTTGGCAAAGGCCGCGCGGTTGCTGACTTTGTAAAAAACTTGCTGGGCCGGGCATGCTGCTGCGAACTTGTCAATACCTTCCAGGTTCAGCAAGCGCGGCTGAAACGCGCCCATGCCCGCGGCAATGAAGATGGTTTTGGTCAAAAACCGCGTGCCGACAGAGGTTTCGAGCAAAAAGCGGCCGTCCGTTTGCTTGGCAATTGTGCTTACCTCTTGCGAGTAGTGAAATGTGGCACCAAAGGGCTCAATCTGCTTCATCAGGTTGTCGGTCAGCTCTTTGCCAGTGCAAACCGGTATGGCCGGAATGTCGTAAATGGGTTTGTCAGGGTACAGCTCGATGCACTGACCGCCGGGGTAGGGCAGCAGGTCGATCACGTGCGCTTTGATTTCAAGCAGGCCCAACTCAAACACCTGAAACAGGCCGACCGGCCCAGCTCCGACAATGACCGCGTCGGTTTCAAACGATTCAATGCTCATGTTGATTCTGTGGCTCAGGTGTTACTTGGAGGAGTGTCAGAATTTCAGCGCTCAAGCAGTGGCAATTTGCCAGTTTTGTCCTTCCAATCGTCTGCATCGATTGGCGGGATTTTGCGCTTGGTGATGCTTTTCCAGCCCGACAGACGCGCCAGCTCGGCGTTGAGTTTGGTCATGTGCAATTGGTCGGCAGGCACATCTTCTTCGGCATAAATGGCGTTCACGGGGCATTCAGGAATGCAAACGGCGCAGTCAATGCATTCGTCCGGGTCGATGGTCAAAAAGTTGGGGCCCTCGCGAAAGCAGTCAACCGGGCAAACGTCGACGCAGTCGGTGTACTTGCATTTGATACAGGCTTCAGTGACGGTGTGGGTCATTTTGATTTTTGAGGCTGAAAAGGTGAGGGACGTCGCAGATTTTATGGGCTTTTTAAAGCCCTCTGATAAAACCCCTCCTTCGACATTTCCAGCGATCTTTTCGGTGACAGTTTCGGCGGGTCAATTCACCAAAACAGCGCCCGATGTTTTGTGCGATGCCGTGTCCACCAAAACTATGGCGCCCAGCACCCGCGAACGAGCGTAGGGCAGGGTGGCAACGGCCTCTTGCAGGCTCAGTTCCACGTGGCCAATGTCGTTAGGCCCCAGGGCCGTGGCGGCTTCCTCTGCCAAAGTGTTGACATTGAGCTTGTGAACGATGCGTTTGACCTTGGCCTTCACCCAGCGGTGACCATGCAGCGCCCAGTACACGCGCCCTGCAATGAGCGGCTCGTCGTCCATCCATGCGACCGTGGTGGTCAACTCGCGGCCAATATTGAAGCGGCTGGCAACGCCACCAGCGTCTGGCTGCGGCTCAAGACCATCGGCGGAAGCAGGCCCAAGTGATTTTTCAGCGGCTTTGGCATCGCCGTGTGCCAGCAACCAGTCACCGCGCGACACATCCACCTCGCGGTCCAGCACCAAGCCTGCGCTGTGGCCCGCCACCACGTTGCCAGGCACGCGAACATGGTTCAAAACCTGCGCAACCGTGGCAGTACGGCCACTGGGCATCACCGACACGCAGTCGCCCGCTTTGACCATGCCTGTAGCAACCCGGCCCCAAAAAATGCGCCGCCCCTGGCTGGTGTCGCTACTGGATGAAAACTTTTCAACCCATTGAACCGGGAATGAAAACGGCACGGCCATTTCGGCGGCAGTTGCAGGGAGAAGCTCCAGAATTTGCAGCAGACTTGGGCCTTGGTAGCCGCACCAGGCGCCGTCTGCAGAGGCGGCCGCTGGCGCGCCTTGGGCGTTACCTACAGAATGGCGATCCACCACGTTCCAGCCCTTCAGTGCTGAAATAGGAACGATGGCGTTGACCGTAATTTGCCCAGCCTTGGCAAACGCTGTCAGCGCTTTGCTGATGTTTTGAAACGCCAGGGCCGCGTTGGCCACAGCGTCAAGTTTGTTCACCGCAAACACCATGCTGGGCACGCGCAGCAAATTGCCCAAAAGGGCGTGCCTGCGGGTTTGCACCAGCAGTTCAAGATTCGGGTTTTGCCAGTCGAGTTTGGTGGCATCGACCAGCACCACGGCCGCGTCAGCGCTGGACACTGCAGTCACCATGTTGCGGGTGTACTGCTCGTGCCCCGGCGCGTCGCCAATGATGAACTTGCGCGACTCGGTGGCAAAGTAGCGGTAGGCCACGTCAATCGTGATGCCCTGCTCGCGTTCAGCCGACAACCCGTCTGTCAACAAAGCCAAATCAGTCTCGCCCTGGCGCTGCACCCCCGCCAAATGGTCCTGCAATACCGCCTTGCTGTCCACCAAAAGCCGCCCAATCAACGTGCTCAGCCATCGTCCACCGACCCGCAAGTGATGAATTTCAGCGCGGACTGGGTGTCAATTTGAACAGCAGTGACCGCAGTCGCGGTACCAAAAGGTGGTGAGGTTACAGCATTTGTCATAGTCAAATCTCTCAATTTATAGGCCTGTCTTCATGGCCCCATTTCAGAAACACCGTGGAACCGGCTCTGCCGGGCCACTGGTGTTGCCCCCTGCAAGGGGGAAAGCGTCTACACGAAGTGAGAAAGCCGGGGGGTGAGCCAAAGTCCTCAGGGGGAAAGCGTCTACACGAAGTGAGAAAGCCGGGGGGTGAGCGAAAGTGTTTTAGAAATACCCATCCTTTTTGCGCTTCTCCATAGAAGCCTCGGACGTTTTGTCATCCATGCGGGTGGCACCGCGCTCGCTCACATCCGCTGACAGCGTTTCAATCACGATGTCGGCAGCCGAACTGGCCAGGCTCGGCACGGGGCAAGTGCAGGTGATGTCACCCACGGTTCTGAAGCGCACGTCGCGCATTTCAGCGGTTTCGCCGGCTTTCAGGGGGGTGAGCGGCGTGACTGGCACCAACAGGCCTTTGCGCTCCACCACTTCGCGCTGGTGCGAGTAGTAAAGCGACGGCAGGGCAATCTGCTCGCGGTCGATGTACTGCCAAACGTCCAGTTCAGTCCAGTTAGAGATCGGAAACACGCGGAAGTGCTCACCTTGCTGCAGGCGGGTGTTGAACAGCGTCCACAACTCGGGGCGCTGGTCTTTGGGTTGCCATTGGCCAAAGCTGTCCCGGTGGCTGAAGATGCGTTCCTTGGCGCGGGCTTTTTCTTCATCGCGACGGGCGCCGCCAATCAGCGCGTCAAAGCGAAATTCTTCAATCGACTCCAACAGCGTGACCGACTGGTGCACATTGCGCGACTCGCCCGGGTGGGCCAAGCGCACCGTGCCGCGTTGCATGGAATCCTCAACGTTGCGCACAATCAGCTTGGCTCCGAGTTCTTTGGCGCGCGAATCCCGAAAATCGGTCACTTCAACAAAATTGTGGCCCGTGTCGATCATCAGCAAGGGGTAAGGAATATTGTTGGCTCCAAAGGCTTTTTCAGCGCATTTCAGCAGCACCAGAGAGTCTTTGCCGCCCGAAAACAGCAAGGCAGGGCGCTCAAACGACGCCGCCACTTCGCGCAGGATGAAGATGGTTTCTTCTTCCAGTGCGTTCAGGTGCAGGTTGCTTAAAGTTGCCAAAGCCGGGTTGGCGGACGCGGCCGGGTGCAGCAGTTCAGTTTTCAAGCGGGCATTCATGCAATGGCTTTCTCGGGTAATTTTGACGAATTCGATGGCAAAGTAGCCTGTGCAGTATGCAGTCCACACTCTTTGGCCGCCTCATCCTCCCACCACCAGCGGCCTGACCTGAAGTCTTCGCCCAAGCTGATGGCCCGGGTGCAAGGCGCACAACCGATGCTCGGAAAGAACTGGTCGTGCAAGGGGTTGTAAGCCACTTGGTTGATGTCAATGTAATGCCAAACGTCGCCCCAGGTCCAGTCGGCCAGCGGATTGAGTTTGACGCGCCCGGTGGCGGTGAAGTCGCTGGAATCTATCAAAGGAACGTCGGCCCGTGCACCCGACTGTTCGCGCCGCAGCCCGGTGATCCAGGCCTTTTTGCCTGCCAAAGCGCGCTCCAGGGGCTCCATTTTGCGAATTCCGCAGCAAGCTTTGCGCAGCTCAATGCTTTTGTACATGGCGTCTTTGCCTTCCCGCGCAACAAACTGAATGGTTTGCTCAGCCACCGGTTTGTAGACGGTGACGGGTGCGCGTGACGTGGCTTGCAGGGTTTCAAGCACCTGCAAGGTTTCAGCGTGCAGCATGCCAGTTTCCAGCACAAAAATGCCGATATCGAGCGCCAGGCTGTTGATCAAATGGCTGACCACCATGTCTTCTGCGCCCAGGCTGGACGCTTGGGTGATCCGGCTGGCACCAGTTACCGAGTCCGTCGCGTAATCGAGTGCCGCTTGTTGCAAAAGGCCTTGGGTTTGGGCCAGCTTGGCAGCGAAATTGCTAGAGGCGCGTGCGTTTTGCGCAATGGCTGAATTCGCAGTTGATGCTGGCGACACCGCGCGACCCGGCAACGCCGAAACTGCAGTGGGAAGCGACGAAACCAAAGAGGCCGAAGATGAGTCGTTTTGCATCATGCCGCCACCGCAAACAAGGGCTGGGTGGTCACCGCATCGCCTTGGTAAAAGGCGTTGAATCGGTCGAACTGCGCTTGGGCAAACGCCAAGTTCTGGTCTTCGCGCAACACCGCCGCGTCAAACCCGGCGCGCTGCATTTGCACCAGTTGGTCGACCAGCACATCGCCATTGGCACGAATTTCGCCGTTGAACTTCATGCGCCTGCGCAGCAAAAAAGCCTGGCTGTAGGCACGGCCATCGGTGAATTTGGGGAAATGCAGATCCACGCGGGAAACGCCGTCCAGAGCCAGTTCCAAGGGGTTGATATCACCGGTGATATCAAGTGTCTTACCAATGCCGTCACAAACGTCTGACATGCCGTTTTCATGATCATTTAGGCCTCTAGCTCCCGAATCTATTGCTTCATTAGCTAATAATTTAATAGTAATTTTCATGATCAGGCATTCTCTGCTTCAGTGACTTTTTCGTCATGCGCAGGGCGCACTGTGCTCACACGAGCGGCGTTGGCCGCGACTTTGAAGGGCTCGGCACCCACGCGGCGCAAGGTAGCAATGAAAGTCTCGGCCTGCGCTGCGCTGGTGCCATTGGGCACTGCGCGTTCGCGCCGGTAGGTGTCCAAAATCGCCTCAATCACGTCGCTTACCTCTTCTGCCGCAAACGACGGGCCGACCACTTTGCCAGCCACTGGCGCGCCGCTCAAAGTCGAGCCGTCAGAGCCGCCCAGCGACACCTGGTACCACTCTTTGCCGTCTTTATCAACGCCCAAAATGCCAATGTGCCCGCTGTGGTGGTGGCCGCAAGAGTTGATGCAACCGCTGATGTGCAGGTCAATCTCGCCCAGGTCATGCAGCTCGTCCATGTCTTGAAAACGCTCGGTAATCGCCTGCGCAATCGGCAATGAGCGGGCGTTGGCCAATGAGCAAAAGTCGCCGCCAGGGCAGGCAATCATGTCGGTCAGCAGGCGGATATTGGGTCTGGCAAAGCCCAGCTTGCGGGCAGCACGCCACAGCTCGGGCAGTTGGTCGCAGCGCACCCATGGCAGCACCAGGTTTTGGTCGTGGGTCACGCGCACTTCACCGGCGGAGAACTCATCGGCCAAGGCAGCGGCACCCTCCATTTGGCCAGGTGTGGCGTCGCCCGGCGCGTAGCCCAGGCGTTTGAAGGAGAGCGTCACGGCGCGCAAATCGGGGTTTTTGTGCGGAGCGACGTTTTGTGTCAACCAGCGGCCAAATTCGACGTCGTCTTCAGCGGCGGCACGCAAGATGTTGGCAATTTTCAGTTCGCCATCTTTGCGGTTGCAGGTTAATTTTGGGGGCACGAATGAGGCGCTCACCCGATCCAGCTCGGCTTGCGTGATGGTGTGCGGCGCGCCGTCTTGCGTCACGATTTGCTGGTATTCGGCCTCAACCTCATTAGTAAAGCGCGCGCCCTCGGCCTTCACCAAAATCTTGATACGGGCTTTGTAAATGTTGTCGCGCCGACCCCAGCGGTTGTACACGCGCACCACGGCCTCCAAATAATTGAGAATTTGGTTCCAAGGCAAAAAGTCGCGAATTTGCGTGCCAATGATGGGCGTGCGGCCCATGCCACCGCCCACCAGCACCCGAAAACCCAGCTCTTGTGCTTCGTTTTTGATGACATGCAAACCGACGTCGTGCCAGTAGGTGGCGGCGCGGTCTTCCGAGGCGCCGGTGATGGCAATTTTGAATTTGCGCGGCAAAAAGGCGAATTCGGGGTGCAGCGTGCTCCATTGGCGCATGATTTCGGCAAATGGGCGCGGGTCTGCCACTTCGTCAATGGCAATGCCTGCGCGTTCGTCGCTGGTGATGTTGCGTATGCAGTTGCCGCTGGTTTGAATGCCGTGCATATTGACGCTGGCCAGCAAATCCATCACGTCGGCGCTTTTGTCCAGCGGGATCCAGTTGTACTGCACGTTTTGGCGGGTGGTGAAGTGGCCCACGCCGCTGGCCAGCGATTGCAAGTTGCTCAAACCGGGGTTGGCGTTGTCAATGTTGTTGGCGTCTTTTTTGTCAAAATCCCGGGCAATTTGGGCCAACACCCGCAATTGCGCGCTGGACAATTCGCCATAGGGCACGGCCACGCGCAGCATGGGTGCAAAGCGCTGCAAATACCAGCCGTTTTGCAGGCGCAGCGGTTTGAATTCTTCGTCGCCCAAGGTGCCACCCAAGTTGCGTTCCAGCTGGTCGCGGTACTGCGCGGCCCGGCTTTTAACAAACTGGCGGTCAAATTCTGTGTATTGGTACATGTCTTGTCAGGATTTTCAAAAAAATGAGAGCTCGGACTAAGGGAGCGCAATCTGTCAGAGGGCGATGAGTTTAAGACCCGCGTAAGCCAGCAGCACCGACAACAGCGCACGAATCACCCGCTCTGGCGTGCGTGCCATCAGGTGCGAGCCGATCCAGATGCCGGGCAGCGAACCGGCCAGAAGCTTGGCCAACAGTGGCCAATCGACCGACCCCATCGAAGCATGGCCCATGCCCGCCACCAGCGTCAGCGGCACAGCGTAGGCAATGTCAGCGCCAACAATGCGGGACAGCGGCAGGCGCGGGTACAAAATCATCAAAACTGTCACGCCAATGGCACCTGCGCCGACCGATGTCAGGGTGACCAAAGTGCCAATCAACGCGCCAAACAGCAGTGGCAGGCTCCAGTGGCGCGGTGTGGCGGCCTGAATCTCTTGGCCGGCCACAATACTTGCCGGGGCGGTTTTGCCGCGAATTGCCTTGTACAAGGTGGCAGCCGCCGTCAGCAGCAGCGCAGCGCCCAAGGTGCTGGTCATGATGCCTTGTACTTGCGGGTCAGCTGGCCCCAAAGTGTGCAAAACGTACAAGGTGATAAGCGCCGCCGGAATGCTGCCCGCTGACAAATGCAGCACCACGCGCCAGTCAATGCGTTTGGCGCGGGCCAATTTGACGGTGCCACCCATTTTGGTAAACGCCGCAAACAGCAGGTCGGTGCCCACTGCCAGATAGGGTTTAACGCCAAAGAAAAATATCAAAATAGGCGTCATGAGCGAGCCGCCGCCCACGCCCGTCAGGCCCACCACGAGCCCTACAAAAAATCCTGCGAAGACAAATGCCAAGTCATACATAAGCTGCGAGTTTGCCGGGTTCGGCTTATGTCGCAAACTACATTTTTATGATTTTGTTATGCGAATTGGTAATATTGAATGGCGAGGTGGGCGAATTCGATGGCAAGTCATTTGCCTAAAAATATTCAAAAATAGTAGCAAACTATTGAATAAATAAGAGAGCTAGAGCCACAAAACACTCATAAAATCAGTAAAAACGGGGTTTTATGAAAAAAAAGAACCTGCAGGTTCTTTTTCTTAAAAACTCCCCTGTTTTGGCTTAACCGTCTCAAACCCGCTCAAACCGCCCCCAGGCTTGGAACATGCGCCACCATCGCCGCCGTACTTTGCCCAGATCGCAACGCAGCGGTAAACGCCAGCATGCGGTCGATCGGCAGCTTGGCGCGCAGGGCCAAGGCCGGGTTGACGTGGACTTCGTTGGTACCGGTTTCCAGCACGTGGGCCAGGCCGGCCAGGCTGTTCATGGCCATCCAGGGGCAATGGGCGCAGCTTTTGCACGTGGCGCTGTTGCCAGCGGTTGGCGCTTCCAAAAAGGTTTTGCCGGGGTTTTGCTGGCGCAGTTTGTGCAGCATGCCGTTGTCGGTGGCGACGATGAAAGTCGTGGCGGGCAGCAGCTTCGCCGCCTTCAAAATGCCAGAAGTCGAGCCAATGGCATCGGCCAGCGCCAAAACGGCTTGGGGTGATTCGGGGTGGGCCAGCACTTTGGCGCCGGGGTGGTCTTGCTTCATGGCTTCAAGTTCAAACGCCTTGAATTCGTCGTGCACGATGCAACTGCCTTGCCAGCACAGCATGTCGGCCCCGGTTTCGCGCTGAATGTAGCCGCCCAGGTGCTTGTCGGGTGCCCACAAGATTTTGTGCCCTTGGGCTTTGAGGGCGCTGACGATGTCCAAGGCGCAGCTTGACGTGACCACCCAATCGGCGCGGGCTTTGACGGCGGCGCTGGTGTTGGCGTAAACCACCACCGTACGGTCAGGGTGGGCATCGCAAAATGCGCTGAATTCGTTGATCGGGCAGCCCAAATCCAGCGAGCAAGTGGCGTCAAGTTCGGGCATCAAGACCCGCTTGTTGGGCGACAAGATTTTGGACGTTTCGCCCATGAAGCGCACACCCGACACCAGCAGCGTTTGGGCGGCGTGGTCGCGTCCAAAACGCGCCATCTCCAGCGAATCGCTGACCATACCGCCTGTTTCTTCAGCCAAATCCTGCAAATCGGGGTGCACGTAAAAGTGCGACACCATCACGGCGTTGTTGGCTTTGAGCAAATGGCGGATTTTGTCTTTCAGCATCGCGCGCTCTGACGGCGATGGCTCTACCGGCACCCGCGCCCAACCCACGCGGGTGGCGCACGCGGGCTGCTCGTATTCGACTTCAATCACAGAATTAAAGGGAGCATTAAAGGGAGCAGCAAAAGGAGCAGACATGGCTTAAAAACCCTCAAATCGCATGGAAAAATCAATCGCTTTGACGTCTTTGGTCAGCGCGCCGATAGAGATTCGGTCCACGCCTGCTTGCGCCAAGGCCTGCAAGCGGTCGTTGGTGATGCCGCCTGACACTTCCAGAATCGCGGGCGGCACGCCCTTGGCGGCGCTAAAAGCCCGGTTGATTTGTACCGCCTGCGTGACCGCCGCCAAATCCATATTGTCCAGCAGCACCATCTTGGCACCATGCTTCAGGGCTTCTTGCAGTTGGGCCAGGGTTTCGACCTCGACCTCGATGAACTTGGCTTTGGCCGCCAAATGGCCCAAATGGGCCGCATGGGCCAGCACCGGGCCAATGCCACCGGCTGCGGCAATGTGGTTTTCTTTGATCAGCACGGCGTCAAACAGGCCAATGCGGTGGTTCACGCCGCCGCCCGTGCGCACCGCGTACTTTTGAGCCAAGCGCAGTCCGGGCAGGGTTTTTCGGGTGTCCACAATATGCGTTGAAGTGCCGTGCACAGCGGCGACATAGTGCGCGGTTTTGGTGGCCACAGCGCTCAATAGCTGCAAAAAGTTCAACACCGTGCGTTCGGCGCTGAGCAAGGCGCGCGCGCGGCCTTCAATGTCAAGCACCACCTGGTCGGGGGCACAGTGGCCACCTTCGGGCACGTGCCAGGTCAGGCGGGCAGTGGGGTCGAGTGCGTGCACGGCGGCTTCGGCCCAGGGTGTGCCGCAGAGAACAGCGGCTTCTCGCGCCAAAACGCGGGCTCGGGCAGGGCGGTCAATGGCGATCAAACCCGCCGTCAAGTCACCAGCGCCCAAGTCTTCGGCCAAGGCACGGGCCACGTCGGCCATGGCCAGCGCATGAATGGCAGCGGGCGAAAAGTCAAATTCTGGGGTCATGGCAGTGGGGCTGGGTTCAAACCAACATGTGGGTACACTGCGCAATTTTGTCACAGCACGGACACATGAACACATCCTCCAACGCTTCTGAAGCAGCGACTCACCAAGCGGCAGACAAAGCAGCTGGCCAAAGGGCGCACCTAGCCTCAGGTCGGTATTTTGACTTGATCGTGGTGGGCAGTGGTCTGGCAGGCCTCACCGCCGCGCTGCTGGCCCCGCCAGACGCCCAAGTTGCCGTCCTGACCAAACGCCAGTTGAGCGACGGGGCCAGTGGCTGGGCGCAAGGGGGCATAGCGGCAGTACTGGCCGCAGGCGACACCTTTGAAGAGCATATTCAGGACACCCTGGTCGCAGGTGCTGGCCTGTGCGACCCAGCGGCCACCCGGTTTGTGGTGGAAAACGCGCCCGCCGCCATTGCCTGGCTGCGCGAATTGGGCGTTGCGTTCACGCTGGAAGAAGGCTCCAAAGACCAGTTGCACTTGACGCGCGAGGGCGGGCACAGCCAGCGGCGCATCGTGCACATGACCGATGCCACCGGGGCGGCCGTGCAGCGCACTTTGATCGAGCAAGTGCGCAAACGGCCCAATATTGAGGTGCTGGAACACCACATGCTGGTCGATTTGATCACCACGCGAAAACTCAAGCCCCAAAGTCTTGAACCCAACCGCTGCGTGGGCTTGTACGCGCTGGACGAGGCCTTGGGTGAGGTGGTGACCCTGGGCGCGGCGAATGTGGTTTTGGCGACGGGCGGCGCTGGCAAAGTCTATTTGTACACCACCAACCCTGACACCGCCACGGGCGACGGCATTGCCGCCGCTTGGCGTGCCGGGAGTGCCGTGAGTAACCTCGAATTCATTCAATTTCACCCGACCTGCCTGTTCCATCCGCACGCCAAGTCGTTTTTGATTTCAGAAGCCGTGCGCGGTGAAGGCGGGCGCCTGGTGTTGCCCGACGGCACCCGCTTTATGGTCCATCACGATGAGCGGCTGGAACTGGCCCCGCGCGACGTGGTGGCGCGGGCGATTGATTTCGAGATGAAAAAAGGCGGGCTTGACTGCGTGTATCTGGACATCAGCCACCAACCCCCTGAGTTTTTGCAAACTCATTTTCCGACGATTTTGGCGCGTTGCCTGGAGTTTGGCATTGACATCACCCGGCAACCGATTCCCGTGGTGCCCGCAGCGCACTACACCTGCGGAGGTGTGTTGACTGACTTGCAAGGGCGCACCGACATCGCCGGGCTGTACGCCGTGGGCGAAACCGCTTGCACCGGGCTGCATGGGGCCAATCGGCTGGCCAGCAATTCGCTGCTCGAATGCATGGTGTTTGCCCGCGCCGCCGTGCAAGCCATGGGCCAAAGCGCCACACCGGCACCCGTGGCCTTGCCCGCCTGGGACGCCAGCCGCGTGACTGATGCCGATGAATGTGTCGTCATTTCGCACAATTGGGACGAGTTGCGCCGCTTCATGTGGAGCTACGTCGGCATTGTGCGAACCAACAAACGGCTGGAGCGCGCGGCCCACCGCATCGCCTTGCTGCAGGCTGAAATCGACGAGTTTTACCGACACTTTGCCGTGAGCCCAGACCTTCTCGAACTGCGCAATCTGGTGCAAGTGGCTGAATTGATTGTGAAAAGTGCCCAAAGCCGCCATGAAAGCCGTGGACTGCACTTCAGCCGCGATTACCCTGAGTTGGGGGCTGTTGCGCTGCCAACGGTGCTGCGGCCGCAGACTTGATTGGCTTGAAATGCTATAATTAGGGTAGCAAACTATTGAATATATTAGAGAGCTAGAGGGCTATTGTGTTGTGAATTGATCACTTAGAGGTCAAAAATACCGTTTTTACCACAAATGTGGTAAATTTGGAATTTTTTGAGCTTTAAGTGAGAATTCGACAACCCGAATCAGCCCGTTTTGCGCACCCCGCGCAGCTCCTGCATGCGCTCATCAAAGTAGCTTTGAACGGTGTAGCGGTCTGACAGCACCACGTCGCGGTTGGGGTGCAAAAATAGCGGCATGGAGATGCGCGATTTTTTGGCAGCAGCGCCGGTGGGGTTCAAAACCCGGTGCACGGTGGACGGAAAATAGTGACCCGAAGCCTCTTGCAGCATGTCGCCAATGTTGACGATCAAGAGGCCAAAGTCACAGGGCACATCACACCAGGCACCATCTTTGCCTAGAACTTGTAGGCCTGGCTCAGTGGCCGCCGGCAAGAGCGTCAGCAGATTGATGTCGCCATGGGCCGCTGCGCGCACGGCGCCGGGCGTCTCGGTGCCTTGCAGGGGCGGGTAATGAAGCACGCGCAGCAGGGTTTGCTGGCAACCTTGAATCATTGTCGGCAATGGCATGGAATAGCGGGCGCGCACCTCGGGCGGGGAGTTGTCCTCCACCCATTGCAGCAATTGGGCGGCCAGCGCACTGCCTGCGGCGTAGTAGCGGCGGGCCGCGTCACTGACTTCAGCAGGGTAACGGCCCCACGGAAAGATATGAAAAAACTCTTTCAGGTCGCGCTGAGCATGATTTTTGGCAGTTTCCGAGACGCTGGGAGAAAAATAGCCGTCCAGCTTGACTGGATCTTGCGGGTAGGCATTTTTTGCTTCTGAAGCAAAAAACCCCAACCATTCGCTGTAGATGCCTTCAACCAGGTTTTGGTCGAGCGGGTGATTGCTCAGCACGCCAAAACCTGTTTCATGCAGACTTTTGCAAAAGTCTTGGGCCGCGTTGGGGTGCTGGTAGTCAACGATGGGAAGATGGGTTGCGGGCAAAGGCTTGGCGGGAGTTTGCATGGCGAGTCCTGCAGTCAGACGGTTACAGGGTGGGAATGATCACGGCGCTAGGATCGTTAAGGTTTGAGCCAGGCGCCCATCAGCACGTCTTCAAACACCTGGTTGCACGCGGGCGCGTTGACTTGCATGCAAACCTGGCTTGGCGGAACTGTTTTGCCCCAGCCGGTTTGCGGGTACTCTATGAATGATTTGCGGTCCAGCATGGTTTGGCCTTGGGCAATACCTTCGGTTGCCACGCGCACGCCACCCGTGACCAGGGTGAAAAGTTCAGGGTTGGTTAAAAACACAAAAGCTAGCAAATCATGCCCGAAGCAGCCATGAATTTTGGCTACGTGGGGGTACAAATCGCTGTAAAAATTAGCATAAAAACCCACTGCATGTAACAAGGTGTCAGTGGCAATGTGCTTTTGGTGCGCCGCTATTTTTTTGAACAGCGTCACTGGCATGATGACCTGGTGGGTCACATCCAGCCCGACCATGGTCAGCTTCCAGCCAGCGGTGAAAACCTGGTCGGCCGCGTGGGGATCGCCCCAAATGTTGGCTTCGGCCACAGGCGACACGTTGCCGGGTTCTGTGATGGTGCCACCCATCAAAATGACTCCCCGCACGAGTTGCGGCAGGCTGGGCTCCAGCTTCAAGGCCATGGCCAGGTTGCCCAAGGGGCCGACCGCCACCAACGTGATTTCACCCGGGTGGGCGCGCGCCATGTCCACAATGAATTGCGCGCTGGACCTCGGATCCAGGGTGTTGGTGGTCGCAGCGCGGCTGGCCAAATTGCCCAGCCCGTCAGCGCCATGAATGTGTGCGGGCGGCGTTTCGCCAGGTTTGACCCAGGGTTTTTTAACGCCCCGCGTCACGGGTATCGACTGGCCTGCAATGGCCGTCAGGTAAAGCGCGTTCACTGCCGCTTGCTCGACTGTCACGTTGCCGTAAGTGGTAGTGACGCCCACCACGTCAATGGCCGGGTGGGCCAACGCGTAGTAAAGCGCCATGGCGTCGTCAACGCCGGGGTCTGTGTCGTAAATGACTTTGGATTTCATGGAATGGGCGGAAACTGGGTTCAATGGAAGGGTTCGAGTATTGACGCAACTGTCAATTGACAGTTGCGGTATTCAAAAATTCTACTAGCTCGGCGTGGGTCGGAATACTGGTTTGCGCGCCCGCCTGGGTGCAGGCAAGTGCCCCGGCGGCACAGGCAGCAGCCAGCGCGCTCGGCACCGAGTCGCCGCGGCTCAATGCGGCTACAAAAACGCCGCAAAAGGTGTCGCCGGCGGCGGTTGTGTCAACCGGTTTGATTGCAAAACCAGCTTGGGCAATTAATTTGCCGTCAACTCGCGCCAAAGCTCCTTTGGCACCCAAGGTGACCACCACGCATGGCACTTGAAGCTTTTCAAGGCAGTCGGTCACGCTGCCTGGGTGGTCAGCGACCACGGCCAACTCGCCCTCATTGACTATCAACAGGTCAACCAGCGCCAGCAGTTCAGGCGGCAATTTTTCTGCGGGGGCTGCATTCAATGCGACTTTGACGCCCTGGGCTCGGGCCGCCTTGGCATAGGCCAGCACGGTGGGCAAGGGGGTTTCAAGCTGCATCAGCAGGTGGCTAAAGCCGCGCAGGTCAGGCAGATCGCCTGGCAGCAAAGCCCCGTTGGCGCCGGGTGCCACTGTGATGGCGTTTTCAGCGTCGTCGCTGACACAAATAAAGGCTATTCCGGTGGCTAAGTCTGGAGCGCGCTTGATGTGCAGCGTGACATCGGCATCGCGCAACGATTTTTCCAGCGGCAGCGCAAAGTCATCGTTGCCCAGCGCCAGCAGCATGTGCGTGGGCACCGCACTCGCGCGGGCGCAGGCAATCGCCTGGTTGGCACCTTTGCCACCCGGAAAGGTTTTGAAGTCAAATCCCAGCACTGTTTCGCCCGGGCTCGGGATGTGCTTGGCGCGCACTACAAAATCAAGGTTGGCAGACCCGGCCACAAGTATCATCAGTTCATCTCTTCAATTGGTATTTGTTGATTGTGCCTTCACATCGAATCAATCCGCTGAAAGTCACCGTGATCGGCGGCTGCAACATGGACATCACAGCCCAAACCGGGACGTCTTGGGTCTGGGGCGATTCCAATCCGGGGGCAATTCGCATTGCGCCGGGCGGAGTTGCCCGCAACATTGCCGAAAATTTGGCCCGTTTGGGGTTGGACACCCAATTGGTCAGCGCCATTGCCGATGATGCGTTTGGAGCAAGTGTTCGGGAACTTACCCGCGCTGCCGGGGTTGCGGTCACGGGGCTCACAGTGTTGCCGCAGCAGCGGACCAGCAGCTATGTTTCGGTGCATGGGCGCGATGGCGACATGGCGGTTGCCGTCAACGACATGGGAATCTTGGAACAGTTAACGCCGCAGCTTCTGCAAATCCACCAAAGCTTGATCTTTGATTCTGAAGCCCTGGTTTTAGACTGCAACTTGTCCGAGGCCAGCCTGGCTTGGTTGCTGCAACACAGCAGCAAAGCGCCTCGGTTTGTGGATGCAGTGTCAGTCACTAAATGCGCCAAGCTGCGGCCCTGGCTGTCGCGGGTTCACACGCTCAAGCTCAATCAGCTAGAGGCGCAGGCCCTGAGCGGTGTGGCCGTGGACGGCGTTGCAACTGCCAAAACCGCAGCCGCCCACCTGCGGGCGCTAGGTGTGTTCCAAGTTGTGATCAGCTTGGGGGCATTGGGGGTTGTTTGGAGCGATGAAAGTGGCCCCGCAGGCCATCAGCCCGTGATGCGACGCACCGATTTGGTGAACACTTCGGGGGCAGGGGACGCCTTGCTGGCGGGCTTGGTTTTTGCTTGTCTGCAAGGAGCACCTTTGAACGAAGCGGTCGATTGGGCTATGGCTTGTGCCGAAATTACACTCGAAAGCCGTTCGGCCAACTCGACGGAATTGAGCGCCCTGTCAGTCCGCTCCAGAATGATGGCATTCGCTAACCCAGTTTTTCCTAGGGGTTGAACCCTGTTCAACGATTTTTCAATGCCTATGCCCACTGATTTTCTCGATATTGCCCCCGAAGTTCAACAGGCCTTGGCCCATGGCCAGCCGGTGGTGGCATTGGAATCCACCATTATTTCCCACGGCATGCCGTACCCGCAAAACGTTGCGACGGCCCTGCGGGTCGAGGCCGAAGTGCGTGCCCACGGTGCCGTGCCTGCCACCATTGCCATAGTGAATGGCCGCCTTAAAGCAGGTTTGGCTGAACAAGACATTGAATTGCTGGGGCACCAAGCCAAAGAGGTGATCAAGGCCAGCCGTCGCGACCTGCCTTTTGTCCTGGCTTCAAAGAAAACTGGCGCAACCACTGTGGCGGCCACCATGATCATTGCGGGCATGGCTGGAATTCGAGTTTTCGCGACGGGCGGCATTGGCGGGGTTCACCGTGGGGCCGATTCAAGTTTCGACATTTCTGCCGATTTGCAAGAGCTTGCCCATACGCAGGTCGCGGTCGTGTGTGCGGGTGTGAAGTCGATTCTTGATTTGGCGCTGACCTTGGAATACCTGGAAACCCACGGGGTGGCCGTGATTGGCTACAAAACCAGCGTCTTGCCCGCCTTTTTTACCCGAAGCAGTGCGTTTTCGGTGGACTACCGGCTGGACACTGCAGCGGATATTGCGCGAGTTTTGAATGTCAAATGGTCGATGGGGCTTGAGGGTGGCATGGTGATAGCCAATCCCATTCCCGAGGCTTATGCGATGCCAGAGAGGCTGATCGACCAAGCCATCGCGACCGCCTTGCGAGAAGCAGAGTCTCAACGCATTGGCGGCAAGGAATCAACCCCGTTTTTATTGGCCAGAGTCAGCGAACTGACAGGTGGCGACAGCTTGGCGGCGAATATTGAACTGGTGCTGAACAATGCTCGGCTTGCCGCAGCCGTCAGCGCAGAGCTTGTCATCCTGAATCGGGGTTGAGCCGTTTTGTCTGGACTGCAATTGAGGCGGGGCTGAAGAGTAGGCCAAAGGTATGCGAGGTAAGGCAAGGCAAGGTGAGGGCATAGGGAAACCCTTGATTGTGGTGCTGACAGGTGCCCGCGACACTTGCCGGAACATGTGCCAGCGCTGCAATAAATTTGGGTATGCTTGGAGGTTTGCAAAGGTGGCAATTCGGCCCGTTCATTGCAGGAAATTGTTTTTTACTTTTTAACCACTTGAAGATTGAGAGAAGCTATGAAATTCAAACCTGTTGCCCGCTTGGGTCTGTTGGTGTCTGCCGTTGCGGTGAGTGTGTCTGCCATGGCCGAGCCGGCGGTGGTGTTTGACATGGGTGGCAAATTCGACAAGTCATTCAACGAAGCTGCTTACCGTGGCATGGAAAAGTGGAAGAAAGAAACCGGCAAGACTTACCTTGACTTCGAAATTTCAAATGAATCGCAGCGCGAACAAGCCATTCGCCGCATGGCAGAGCGCGGAGCCAGCCCCATCATTGGTATTGGCTTTGGTCAAGCGTCCAGCATTGAAAAAGTAGCCAAAGACTTCCCCAAGCTGCAATTTGCCATCATTGACATGGTTGTGAACTTGCCTAATGTACAGTCGGTTGTTTTCAAAGAGCAAGAAGGCAGCTTTTTGGTCGGCGCCATGGCGGCCATGGCCAGCAAAACCGGCAAAGTAGGCTTTGTGGGTGGCATGGACATTCCGCTGATTCGCAAATTTCAGTGTGGCTACGAGCAGGGCGCAAAATTTGCCAACCCTAAAGCTGAAGTGTTCGGCAACATGACGGGCACCACGGGCGCAGCCTGGAATGACCCAGCGCGTGGCGGAGAACTGGCCAAGGCCCAGTTTGCAAAAGGTGCTGACGTCGTGTTCGCAGCCGCTGGCGGCACAGGTGTGGGCGTGTACCAAGCCGCTAAAGACAGCTCGAAATTGGCCATTGGCGTGGACAGCAACCAAAACCATTTGCAGCCCGGTACCATGTTGACCTCGATGCTCAAGCGAGTTGATGTGGCGGTATTCAATGTCGCCATGGGTCACAAGCCAGGCGTGTCTGTATTGGGCCTGAAAGAGGGCGGCGTTGATTACGCAATGGATGCCAACAACGCCAAACTGGTCACAGCAGACATGCAAAAACGTGTTGACGCCGCCAAGGCCGACATCATCAGCGGCAAAATCAAAGTGGCTGACTACATGGCCGACAACGCCTGCAAGTTTTGAGTCTTTCACCGACTCTGTGGAGAAAAAGGGCGATATAGGTACTCACTTGTTGCCTGAAACAACCGCCACTGTTGGCACTGGAGGGCCTTCGGGCCCTCCAGCTGTTTTGATGTCGGGCATCAGCAAGCGTTTTGCCGCGGTCGTCGCTAACGACCAAGTCACCCTGAGCGTCAAGGCGGGCACGATCCACGGCATCGTGGGTGAAAACGGGGCGGGCAAAAGCACCCTGATGTCGGTGTTGTACGGGTTCTATCAAGCCGACAGCGGGCGAATTGAGGTGTTTGGAAAGTCCGTCAGCCTTAAAAATTCAGATGAAGCGATAGCCGCGGGCATTGGCATGGTGCATCAGCATTTCATGTTGGTCGACACCCTGTCGGCGCTAGACAACGTGATGTTGGGTGCAGAACCGCATTGGTTGCTATTGCGCGCGCGCAGCCAGGTTCGATCCAAATTGGTTGAACTGATTGCTGCAACCGGCTTGCAGGTCAATCTTGACAGTTTGGTGTCTGACTTGGCGGTGGGTGACCGCCAACGGCTGGAGATTCTCAAAGCGCTGTACCGGGGTGCCAAAATTTTGATTTTGGACGAACCCACAGCCGTGTTAACGCCGCAAGAAACCTTGCAATTGTTTGATGTGTTGCGGGTTTTGCGCAAAACTGGCACCACGATTTTGCTGATCACCCACAAGTTGCGTGAGGTGATGGCCTTGTGCGATCACGTTACCGTGATGCGAGCGGGCCGTGTGATGCAGGAACTGGCAATAGCCAGCGCTTCGATTGAAGGCCTGGCCGAGGCCATGGTGGGCCGAAAAGTCAACATGGGCCGTGCCGATGGTGAACCCAAACGAGTCGGGGACGTGCTGCTGGAGGCCACCGATATTTCGGTGCGCGATTCACTGAACGTGCTGCGTTTGTCGAAGTTGAACCTCAAATTGCACGCGGGCGAAATTGTGGGTGTGGCCGGTGTCTCTGGCAACGGCCAAAGCGAATTGCTGGACGTGCTGTGCGGCTTGCTGCAACCCAGCGAAGGTCGCCTCAAACTCAATGGCCATGAATTTGTGACGGGTCATTGGCTAGATCCGTTGACTGCCCGGAAGTTGGGTCTGGCCCACGTCCCCGAAGACCGGCACGCTCGCGCGTTGGTCATGAATTTTGCGGCTTGGGAATCAGCCGTTTTGGGCTACGACGATTTGCCCGAGTATGCGCGTTTTGGCTGGATGAATCACCTGCGCATGCGAAACGCGACGGCCAAACTGATGAAGCGATTTGATGTGCGCCCACCTAACCCGCAACTTGCCAGTAGCAAATTTTCGGGCGGCAACCAGCAAAAACTGGTGCTGGCACGCGAAATGGGGCAGTCGCCAAAGGTGCTTTTGGTAGGGCAGCCGACGCGGGGTGTGGACATTGGGGCGATTGAATTCATCTACTCTCAGCTTCGCGCCATGCGCGAGGCCGGTTGGGCCGTGCTGGTTGTCTCCAGCGAGCTCGATGAAATTCTGGCCCTGTCTGATCGTGTGTTGGTGATGAACCAGGGCCTGGTCACAGGCGAACTTTCAATTTCTGAGTGCACGGAAGCGCGATTGGGGATGTTGATGACTGGAGGCACCCATTGAGCGCCGTCAAGCCCTTGCCAAGATGGGCTGACATTGTCCTTTTGCCCATCGTTTGCCTGGCTGTCGCCTTGTTGGTGGCCGCTGCGGTCGTAGGGTTGGTCGGTCAAAACCCTATCGAAGTCATCACCGTGCTGGTGCGGGGGGCCTTTGGCACGGCACGCGGCATCAGTTACACCTTTTATTACGCCACCACCTTTGTTTTTACCGGGCTGGCGGTTGCCGTGGCTATTCACGGCGGCTTGTTCAACATTGGTGGCGAGGGCCAGGCGATCATGGGCGGATTGGGCACGGGGTTGGCGGCGCTTTGGTTTGCATCCTTTTTGCCCGCCTGGGCGATGCTGCCGCTGATGCTTATTTTTGGCGCTGGGTTTGGCATGCTGTGGGCGGTGGTTCCGGGGTATTTGCAGGCCTACCGGGGCAGCCATGTTGTCATTACCACGATCATGTTCAACTTCATTGCTAGCAGCGTTTTGGTATACCTGTTGGTCAACCACTTGCGCCCTAAGGGTGTGATGTCGGTTGAAAGCATGCCGTTTGCCGAATCTGCCAAGCTGCCGGGCATGCACGAAGTGCTGGCCTGGGTGGGGGTGCAGTGGCCGTCGTCGCCTTTGAATCTCAGCGTGGTTTTGGCCCTGATGGCAGCCGTCGCGGTCTATCTTTTTTTATGGCACACGCGCTATGGTTATCACCTGCGCGCAGTAGGTTCAAGCCCTAGTGCAGCCGAGTACGCCGGGGTGTATTCCAAACACCAAATTGTGGTTGCCATGGCCATTTCGGGTGCCTTGGCCGGCATGGTCGGCATGAACGAAATTGCCGGGGTCAATGGCAAGCTGCTGCTTGAATTTGTCAGTGGTGCTGGTTTCACAGGTATTGCCGTGGCGCTGATGGGGCGCAACCACCCGGTCGGTATCGTGTGTGCCAGCATTTTGTTTGGTGCGCTTTACCAAGGCGGGGCTGAAGTTGCCTTTGAGGTGCGGGGCTTTAGCCGCGACATGGTGGTATTGCTGCAAGGATTCATTGTTCTTTTTTCAGGTGCCATGGCCTACGTGATTGCCAGGCCAGTTGGCTGGGTGCTTAATAAATTGTCCGGTGCCAACGCCTCAGGAGTCACCCATGGATGAGACTTTGCTGGGGGCCATGTTGGCTTCGACCTTGCGGGTGTCAACGCCTTTGATTTTTTGCGCACTGGCAGGGCTTTTGTCAGAGAGAGCAGGCGTGGTGGACATTGGACTGGAAGGCAAAATGCTGTTTGCGGCCTTTGTGGCGGGTGCCAGTGGGGCAGCATTTGGTTCAACCGCACTCGCGTTGGCGCTGGCGATGTTGGTGGCGGTGTTGCTGGCGTGGATGCATGGCTTGGCCTGCGTCAGTCACCGGGGCGATCAAGTGGTCAGTGGTGTGGCCATCAACATCATCGCGTCTGGCATGACCATGGTGCTTGGCATAGCCTGGTTTGCACAAGGGGGGCAAACACCAGCCGTGTCTGATGCCGTGCGCATTCAACCCTTGTTTCCACACGCCGCTGAGCATTTTCGGTCAGTGCCTGTTTTGGGGTCTCTCTTGGGTGAGGGACTACTTAGCCACAACTTGTTGGTCTACTTGGCGCTGTTGTTGGTGCCTGCTACTTGGTGGCTGCTTTTTAGAACCCGATTTGGCTTGCGGCTGCGGGCCGTCGGTGAAAATCCGCAAATGGTGGACTCTGCGGGTCTCTCCGTGGTCGGTTTGCGTTACACGGCGCTCACCCTCAATGGCATTTTGTGTGGACTGGCTGGCAGTTACCTGGTGCTCGCACAAAGCGCATCGTTCTCGCACAATATGACAGCTGGGCGGGGTTTTATGGCCCTGGCGGCCTTGATATTTGGTCGCTGGCACCCAGTCGGAGCTCTGTGGGCCTGTTTGCTTTTTGGCTTTTTGGATGCAGCAGCCATCCGCCTGCAAGGTGTTCGCTTGCCAGGTATCGGGGAAGTGCCGGTCCAAGTGATTCAAGCGTTGCCCTATGTGCTGACGGTGGTGCTGCTGGCGGGTTTTATCGGCAAGGCGGTTGCTCCGCAGGCACTGGGTCGACCTTATCTCAAAGAGCGCTGATCCTTGGTGTCTGCGGGTTAGGTCGGGCGCGAGAAGCAAAATGCTAAAACCAGTTACAGTCCACGGCCCTTTGGAGAATTCATGAAATCATTGCTGCCTTGCTTGATTGCTGTTGTCACGGTCACGGCCACAATCACCGCCACAACCACCGCGATCGCCCAGCCCAAGCCCATCAAAATTGGCGAAATCAACAGCTATTCCAATATTCCTCAGTTCACCGTGCCGTACCGGCAGGGTTGGCAACTGGCGGTAGAGCAAATCAACGCGTCGGGCGGCTTGTTGGGTCGCAAGGTGGAAGTCATTGCCCGTGACGATGGCGGTAAGCCTGAAGAAGCGTTGAAACATGCGTTGGAGCTGACGGCCAACGAAAAGGTTGACGTTTTGGCGGGTGGTTTTTTGTCTAACGTAGGTTTGGCTTTGGCCGACCATGCGCAAAAAAACAAGCGCCTTTTTGTGGCCAGTGAGCCGTTGACAGATGCCATCGTCTGGGAAAAGGGCAACCGCTACACCTTTCGGCTGCGGGCCAGCACCTATATGCAAGCGGCCATGCTGGTTGAAGAGGCCGCCAAGTTTCCGGCCAAGCGCTGGGCCACGATTGCCCCCAATTACGAATACGGCCAAAGCGCAGTTGCAAGTTTCAAAGAGCTCTTAAAGGCAAAGCGACCCGATGTCGAGTTCGTCGGCGAGCAGTGGCCGGCCTTGGGCAAACTTGATGCTGGCACGACTCTGCAGGCCGTGATGCAAAGCAAGCCTGACGCCATATTCAACGTGAGTTTTGGCGCCGACTTGAGCCGTTTGGTGCGCGAAGGTAACCAGCGCAACATATTCCCCAAAACTCCCGTGGTGTCCATGCTGTCAGGCGAGCCGGAATACCTGGACGTGTTGAAAGACGAAACGCCGAAAGGCTGGGTTGTTACCGGCTACCCTTGGGATCAAATTGACAGCAAAGACCATGCCTCATTCGCTGCCAATTACTACAAAAAATTCAATGAAAGCCCTAAACTTGGTTCAGTCGTCGGTTATTCCACGATGCAGGCCATTTTTGCAGCCATCAAGAAAGCCAACAGCACAGACAATGAAAAATTGGTGTTGGCAATGCGGGGCTTAAAGTTCAGCACGCCATTTGGCCCTGCTGAATTTCGAGCCTTGGATCAGCAGTCAACCATGGGCGCTTACGTGGGGCGGCTTGATGTGCGCGCGGGCAAAGGCAGCATGGTGGACTGGCGTTACGCCGATGGTAAAAATTACATGCCGCCCGATGCCTACGTTCAGGCTCGCAGGCCGGCCCTGGCTAGAAACTAGTTGCCAATCTAGCGGAACCACGCGAAAAATTGCTGAACAGCGCGGAATTTTTAAACCCGACATGCGCCAAGCCTGAGGTGATTTTCGTGCGTTGTTTTCACGCGTTGTTTTCGTTCATAATTTAGAGCCAGGGCTTCTTTGCGAGCTCGACATCAAATTCCACAATTTTTTAACTCAGTCTTCCCTAACCAGCGCTGAACAACAATTTCACCATGGCATCTCAGGTTTACGTCAAGGTTGTTGGGTTTCGGGATGTTGAGCGCCATGCGATCAACACGGTATTTCGCTTGTCACTGGAGCGGGCGGCAAAGTACGCCTTGTGGACGCCAGACACGCCATCAGCTCCCAATTTGATTTTGTTGGACGCCGACAGCTACGAGGGCGGGCTGGAGTTGGCTTCGTCAACCTTCAATCCCCATTTGAAGTTGATATGCGTGGGCGAACACCCCCCCGAGAAAGCGTGGCGGTCCTTTAACCGACCTTTGAATTGGTCGGCCATTGTTCACGCCATGGACCAACTCTTCACAGGTTCCGACGGAACCGATTTTGACTTTGACACGGGCGAAAGTTCAGCATCCATACCACCGCCAGGGGTCAGGGCGTCGCTGCTGGTGGACACGTCCAAAGACCAGCGCATGTATTTGCGAGCGCGGTTGGCATTGGCTGGGTTCATCGATGTCAAAGAAGCGCTGAACAGTGGTCAGGCCATTGAATTGGCGCGGCAACGCCACTACGACGCCGTGATTGTGAACCTTGATCAACCTGAAATTGACGGCTGGGCGTTGGTCGACCGGCTGATGGCACTAGAGCCCGCCATCGGTTCCATTATCTTGAGCAGCCGAAACACCACCTGGTTGTTGCAGGAACGCGCCGAATTGGCGGGTTGCCGAGGGGTGCTGGAGATTCCCTTTGACCCCCTGCAAATAAAGGCGCTGCTAAGCAAGATTTAGCGGGGCTTCAACGGCCCCGGCTTGAATCGCCTTCATTCGGGTTGATTTGGCCTGACGTTTCCAAAGCGCTGCACATTCAACGACTGAAGCGTTGACTGTCCAAGCAATCTGCCAAGCGCCCCTCAATGGGCAGCGGTTCGCCAGACAAGCGCGCCGCCAAAAGTTCTGCGCACAAGGTGCTCCAGCTCAAACCCCGCGACCCAAAGCCCGTAACACAACACAATCCAGCCGGGCCAGAGTCAGAAAGTCGCCCAACCACGGGCATTCGATCTGTGCTGACATAGCGCACCCCCTGCCAAGCCCGCAACTCGTTACTTTCAAACTGCGGCCGAAGGCGCTCGGCGGCTTGCGGGCACAGGCTTTGCAGACGCGCAAAATTGGCGGCGTGCTGTTCGGTGACCGATGGGTCTGGGCCTTCGCCTGTGACATAGGTTGCGCCAACGAACCAAGCGTGCCCGCTGTCCATTGGAATTTGTGCAAGCAAGTGCCCTTGGCCGTTGACCGGGTGATTGGGCAAAAAACTGTTGGAGGTTTCTGCGCCTGCGAGGGGCAATTGGACGCCAAAGGTACTCTCAATTTCGCCTTGTAACCGGCGAAGTGAGTCCGTGTGCATCGCCCAGGAGATTTGCCCTTTGCTCGATTGCATGCGACCTGCAAGCCGGGTTGAGTGCTCGCTGCCAGCAACCTCTCCAGCTGCAACGCAGGCCAAAATGACCAAGCTGGCGTTAGCGACCAATCGGCCAGCAGGGTCGTACAGCGCCCAGGCGCTGTTTGCTGAGCTTTCCGATTCAGTTGGCTGGTTTGGCCCGCCCGGCGCAGCTAACCAAATCGGTTCAAGTTTTGCCAGGTTCACGCCGCCCTTGAATTCAATATGGGGGTGGCTCATCCAAGCCCGCACCAGACTGGCGGGCTTGATCCAGGCGCCTTCGGGTTGCCAGCGGGGTTGCTCGCCGGGCTTGCAATTCATGACGCCTGACGGTGCCCAATCGTCGCCTTGCGCCAACAGTTTTTGAGCCTGCCAGGTCGTTAGTTTGATGCCTGCTGTCAAGCAACGCGATTGAACGCTGTCATCTTGTGACGACAAAGGAGCCATCAAGCCGACGGGCAAACTTGAAGTTCCTGACGCAGGCGCGTCGGCCAAATCCAACACTTGAACCTGCCATCCACGGCGGGCCATGGCTGCAGCGACGCTGGCACCGGCCAGCCCCGCACCCACGACCACGCAGCTTGAAGGTTTGACGGCAGGTGCCGCAAACTGTCGCCGAGAGGTTTTAAGCTGCCAATCCGGGCGAAGTTGCCCAACCCATAGACCGCCATTCTTGACTTTTACTCCCCTGAAGCCTTGGTTTTGAATGAGTGCAAGCCTTGCAGAGTCAACGGAATCAACTGCTTCGACCACGACGTCTGTACCCAACTGGCAACTGCGCATCAGGGTCCGCACCGTCCATTCGTTCCAGTTGTCAGCTTGGAAATTTGGCAGAAACACCGTGTCAGCAACAAAGCGCTGCGCCAGCAACATGGCTTGCATGGTGCCAACGCACAAAGTCAGTAAAACCTGCCCATCTTCAAAGGTGATTCGATTGAAGCCGGGGGCAAGCGAGTGACTTTGCACTTGCCAAGGCTTTGAGAACTCAGATTCGTCAGCTGCCCCTTGGTCAACCGCTTCGTTCAGGCTGCCGCAAAGTGCCACGTAATGCAGCATTCTGGGTCGATCGGGATCTCGCCTCCAAGCGGCCAAAGCGGCTTGAAAACGGCTGCCACCTTGCCATTGGGTGTCGAGTATTTTCCAAGCCTGCAGTTTTGCCCACTTGTCAGGGAGCTTCGCCGCTTGCAAAAACGCATTCAGCATGGAATGCGGGGCAGCTTGTGAATTAGGGCGAGATAGGGCGAGATAAAGTGAATCTAACCTAGGCGCTTGGCGGCACGTAACCCTGGGCTGCGTCAGCGCCGTCGCCAAAGAAATGCGCTTCCATTTGGCGAGCCAGGTACTGGCGGGCTCGTGCATCAGCCAGGTTCAATCGATTTTCATTGACCAGCATGGTCTGGTGTTTCAACCAGGCGGCCCAGGCTTCTTTGCTCACACCTTCCCAAATGCGTTTGCCCAGTTCGCCGGGGTAAGGGGCGAAGTCCAGCCCTTCGGCTTCTTTGCCTAATTTAACGCAGGTGACGGTTCTTGCCATGGTGGGTTTGCCTTTTGTATGAAAGGGGTGATTGTGCGACAAGTTCCTCCCAAATTGCTAGCGTCCAAAGGGCGATGGATCAGGGATTTAGAGCGGTTTCAGCATAGTTCAGTCAAGTAAGCGATAATCAGGTGGTACAAAAACCAAGTGAGGGTCAGGACAATGTCTAGAGCTGAAGCAAAAACTGCTGTTTTACCTGATGGATTGCGTTACAAGTCAAAGGTCTCAGGTTCGCCTTTTGCCGCTGCCGCGTCGTTTGGTGGCGCAACCATGTCGTGTTTTATGTGCGGAAAACACCGCGCACGTTCCTTGATGGGCACCCGCAAAGTTTTGGGCAAAGCCCAGGCTGTTTGCGCACCGTCTTGCAAGGCGTTAGACGAAGCCAAAGGCTGATTTTTCATCTCGATTCTTGGCCTTTGGCGTTCAGTCACTGGCTCAGAGGGGCTCCTCGCGGGCCCGAAATCTCACTAAAACCCTGAAAACAGGCTCGGCAGGCATTTGCATACCCAAATTCGGTATTTGGATGCGTGAATTCGTCGTTTCAGCCATTTTATTAGTCAAATTGGCCTCTAGCTCTCGTAGACTATAGGTTTTATGCTATTCTTATGATAGCAATTTTGACTAATTCTGAGTTTTCGTTTCGATGAAAACTTCGATCAAATCACAAGTCAATCTGCCTCCTTCATAAGAATTGTGTCTAAACAATCGAAATATCAGTATTTTGGGGTCTGACAGTTTCGCAGTAAATTCCAAGATACCCCGTTTTTAATTTCTTTCCCAATCACCTCAATGAGCGCATTTCACGAAGCGAAGGTTTTAAGTGTGCACCACTGGACAGACAAACTGTTCAGCTTCACCACCACGCGCGACCCAGGCCTTAAGTTTTCCAACGGCCACTTCACCATGATCGGCTTGAAAACCGACACCAAGCCGCTGGTGCGGGCCTACAGCATTGCCAGTGCCAATTATGAAGAAAACCTTGAGTTTTTGAGCATCAAGGTGCCAGACGGCCCATTGACTTCCAAGCTGCAACACATTCAACCCGGCGACACCGTCATCGTGGGCCGCAAACCCACCGGCACGCTGCTGATTGACTATCTGCTGCCGGGCAAGCGCTTGTATTTGCTGTCCACAGGCACTGGTTTGGCTCCGTTCATGAGCATCGTGCGCGACCCGGCCACCTATGAAAAATTTGAGCGTGTCATCTTGGTGCATGGCGTGCGCGAGGTTGAAGAGCTTGCCTACCGCGAGTACCTGACCGAGCATCTGCCGGCGCATGAATTTTTGGGTGAAATGGTGGCCAACCAGCTCAGCTATTACCCCACCGTCACGCGTGAAGAATTTATCAACCAGGGCCGCGTGACCGAGTTGTTGGACAATGGCAAACTGCACGACGACTTGAACCTGCCGCCGTTGGACGCCGCCGATGACCGTGTCATGATTTGCGGCAGCCCGGCCATGTTGAAAGACCTGAAACACATGATGGAGGCGCGCGGCTTTCACGAGGGCAACACCAGCCGACCGGGCGACTTTGTGATTGAGCGGGCTTTTGCAGAGCAGTAACGATTTTCGGGAACTAAGCCCGTCACTTTCTGCCTAACCGCCCATTCACCCCAAAGGCCGAGCTTGCAACTTCTGATTCAATTATTTGACCGCCACCCGCGCCGGGTTTTCAGCCTGATCAGCTTGGGCTGCATCGGCATGCTCACATTTGGCCTGTACTTGCAACACGTTTCTGGGCTCGAACCTTGCCCCATGTGCGTGGTGCAGCGCTACGCATTTGTTTTGGTCGCCGTCATTGCCGGTTTGGCAGCGTTCAGTGCGCGGCCTCTACTGCAGGCCAGCAGCGAGGGTTTGCTGGTTGTGACTGCCGCTTTGGGTGCATTTGTGGCCGCCCGCCAAAGCTGGCTGCAGTGGTATCCGCCTGAAATTGCGTCTTGCGGGCGCGATATTTACGGGATGATTGAAACCTTTCCCTTGCAGCGGGCGATTCCCATGATCTTCAAAGGCAGCGGCGACTGCACCAAGGTCGATTGGACCTTTCTGGGTGCCTCCATCGCCAACTGGGCATTTTTGGTCTTTTGCGGTATCGCCTTAGTGGCCTTGGCCCTGGTGTGGCGCAGGTTCACGCGCCGTTCAGTTTTTTGACCAAGACCTGACTCTTTCGATCCCAGTTGTACTTGCGTTTGCGCGCATCGGGCAGCCAGTCGGGGTCCACTTGGGCAAATCCGCGTTTGATGAACCAGTGCATGGTGCGGGTCGTCAGTACAAAAATGCTGTCCAAACCAGCCGCCTTGGCGCGCTGTTCAATGCGTTTTAAAACCCGTTCACCATCGCCCTGACCTTGCACAGCGGGCGATACGGTGAGTGCCGCCATTTCAGCCGTTTTGGCTTCAGGGTAGGGGTAAAGCGCAGCGCAGGCAAAAATCACACCGTCGTGCTCAATGATCGTGTAGTTGCCAGCGTCGCGTTCAATCTCAGTGCGGCTGCGCTTGACCAAAGTGCCGTCTTGTTCGAACGGTTCAATCAGTTGCACGATGCCGCTCACGTCGTCGCCCGTGGCCTCGCGCAAGCTTTCCAATTTTTCATCGACCACCATGGTGCCAATGCCGTCGTGCACGTAGATTTCAAGCAGCAATGCGCCATCGACCGCAAACGGCAAAATGTGGCTGCGCTCAACGCCGCCCAAGCAGGCTTTTACGCAATGTTGCAGGTAAAACGCGGTGTCGCTGGGCTGCAAAGCCGGGGGCAGGTCGCGCAACAGCTTTTGGGCGGCGGCCAGCGGCAGCTCGGTGTCGATGGGGTTGTCGTCCGAGGCGTCTTGTGTCGGGTTGATTCGAATGCCAGGAATTTCCGTCAAAAAGATCAACTTGTCGGCCTGCAGGGCGACTGCCACCGAGGTCGCCAGCTCTTCCATGGTCAAGTTAAAGGCCTCTCCCGTGGGCGAAAACCCAAACGGCGACAACAGCACCATGGCCCCAAAGTCCAGCGTGCGCATGATGCCAGCGGTGTCGACCTTGCGCACCAGCCCTGAATGCTGAAAATCCACGCCATCCACAATGCCCACAGGACGGGCCGTGATGAAATTGCCTGAAATGACCCGCACGGTGGAGTCGGCCATGGGCGTATTGGGCAAGCCCTGACTGAAGGCTGCTTCGATTTCATAACGCAACTGCCCAGCTGCTTCTTGCGCGCAGTCTAGCGCCACTTCATCGGTGATGCGAATGCCTTGGGAATACCTTGGCACATGGCCTTTGGCCTTGAGCTGTTCGTTGACTTGCGGTCGAAACCCGTGCACCAGCACGATTTTGACGCCCATGCTTTGAATCATCGCCAAGTCTTGCGCCAAATGCTGCAATTTGCCCGCAGCAATGGCCTCACCCGCAATGCCGACCACAAAGGTCTGGTTGCGAAACTTGTGAATGTAGGGTGCCACTGACCTGAACCAGGGGACGAAGGTGAAGTTGAAGACGGCGGACATGGGTGGTTTAGTGAAGCTGGCTAAGTCGGGCTCAAGAAGTGATCAAGAAGTGCTTCAGGGTTAAGCAACAGCAGGTTTTTTGCGGGCAGGAGCTGAGAGAAATCACGGTCAAAAGTCGCAAGCACTTCCCGGTGCTCAAGCACCAACGCCGCAATCCATGCGTCTGGAATCATGTTGGCGATGAGAGACTTCTGCAGACATAACGCGCGCAATTGTGGCCACTCACGCGCATTGGTAAGCATTGAAACGCTTGCTGAATCCAGCATGTCGTCAACGAATCCAATGGCCGCCTCAATCGGTGTCGGCACAGGAAAAATCTTTCGGTTGGTGGTAATCCGTAAAAACCCCGCGATTACACCCGGCAAAAGCGTGAGTCGCTGGTTGTTATTTTTCTCATTCACAGCCCGTTCAAGCCAGGTGAGCGCAGCCTCGTGGTGAGGATGCTCCAACCTTGCGGCCGCAACCAGGATGTTGACATCAGGCGTCATGCGTTAAAACCCATTCAGTCACCCATCGCCTCTAGGTAGGATTTGTTGCTGCTGGGATTAATGCCGGGTGCCAAGCCAGAACCGCCCTGAAAAACTCGCAGCTTGATCGGTTTGGCTGGTGCTGGCTGAGCAGTTGCATTGGCGTACTGCGCTAAAAACTCACGTACCTTGGCACTCACAGAAGTACCCTCCTGAATAGCGCGAACCCGTGCCTGCTTGATCAAATTCTCGTCAACAGAGATCGTTAAGTTTGACATTGAACACCTCGCTTTCTTGCGAACCAGTGTAGCACGCTAGTGCGTTGTCATGTGTATGTGTGAATACGTGTTAACCAGCGGTTTAGGCGATAATAGGGCGAATGTTAGCCGTCACCTCATCTTTAGCCATCGAATTTCCCGAATCCCTTCCCGTATCTGCCATGCGCGACGAGATCAGGGCGGCCATCGACGCCCACCAAGTGATCATTGTGTGTGGCGAAACGGGTTCGGGCAAAACCACCCAATTGCCCAAAATTTTGCTCACCATGGGCCGTGGCAAGCTCAATTACCCGGCGGGTACGCGGGGCAAGTTGATTGGCCACACCCAGCCCAGGCGCATTGCGGCCTCTAGCGTGGCCAAACGCATCGCCGAAGAGCTTAAAACGCCGCTGGGCGATGTGGTGGGTTTCAAAGTGCGGTTTCAGGACCGTTTGAGCCGGGATGCGTCCGTCAAACTGATGACCGACGGCATTTTGCTGGCTGAAACGCAAACCGACCCGCTCTTGAACGCCTACGACACCATCATCATTGACGAGGCGCATGAGCGGTCTTTGAACATTGATTTTCTGCTGGGCTACCTGCGCCAAATTCTGCCGCGCCGTCCTGATTTGAAAGTCATCGTGACCTCCGCCACGATTGATGCAGATCGGTTTGCCAAGCATTTTGAGTCCAAAAACGGCCCCGCCCCAGTGATCATGGTCTCAGGCCGCATGTTCCCGGTCGAACAACGCTACCGCCCGTTTGAAGAATCGCGCGACTACGACCTGAACAGCGCCATTGCCGATGGCGTGGACGAGCTCTGGCGCGACGTGCACAACAGCGGCGACATTTTGATTTTTTTGCCAGGCGAGCGTGAAATCCGCGAAGCTGCTGACCATTTGCGCAAGCACTTAAGCCATCAGCCGCTGTTTCGCAATGCAGAGGTGTTGCCGCTTTTTGCGCGTTTGAGCCAGGCCGAGCAAGACCGTATTTTTGACAGCCATACCGGTCGGCGCGTGGTGTTGGCCACCAACGTGGCCGAAACCTCGTTGACCGTGCCGGGCATTCGCTACGTGATTGATGCAGGCACAGCCCGCATGAAGCGCTACAGTTTCAGAAGCAAGGTGGAGCAGTTGCTGGTGGAACCCATCAGCCAAAGCTCTGCCAACCAACGCGCTGGGCGCTGCGGGCGGGTGGCCAACGGCATTTGCATTCGGCTGTTTGATGAGAAGGAATTTGACGCCAGGCCACGATTCACCGAGCCAGAGATTCTTCGCTCGTCGTTGGCGGGTGTGATTCTGCGCATGAAGTCGCTGCATTTGGGCATTGTGGAAGAGTTTCCGTTTTTAGAGCGGCCCTCCAGCCGCGCGATTGCTGACGGTTACCAATTGCTGAATGAATTAGGTGCCGTCGATGACGCGAATGAACTCACGCCCATGGGCTGGGAGTTGGCAAAACTGCCACTGGACCCCCGCGTAGGGCGCATGATTGTGGAGGCCCGCGAACGCGGAGCGTTGGACGAAGTGCTGGTGATTGCGTCGGCCCTGAGCGTGCAGGATGTGCGCGACCGCCCCATGGACATGCAGACCCAGGCGGATCAGGCGCATGTGAAGTTTGACGATGAGAAAAGCGAGTTCAGCGGGTATTTGAAGTTGTGGAAATGGCTGGAGAGTTCGCGGGGGGGGGCGCATCCAGTGTCCGCTGGCGCGGCCTGGCCAGAAATTGGGGTCAGAGCCCAATCTTCGGAGCCTGCTCCTCGCGGAGCTGGCTCCCGAAATCGGGATCTGACCCCAATTTCTAGCCCAATCTCGTTACAACCGACATCATCCAGCAGCCACAAACTCTCCAACCGCCAATACGAGCAACTACTGCGTCAAAACTTCGTCAACATTCGCCGCGTGCGCGAGTGGCGCGACATTTATTCGCAATTGCACACGGTCGTGGCAGAGCACAAATGGCGGCTTAACGCAGCGCCAGCCAGTTACGAGCACTTGCATTTGTCCATGCTGTCGGGCTTACTCGGCAATATTGGATGCAAGCTGGAAGCCGACGGCCCCAGTGGCGAGTATTTGGGCGCGCGTGCCATCAAGTTTTACGCGCACCCCGGCGCGCACCTGGCCAAAAAACCGGGCCGTTGGATTGTCGCGGCGGAGTTGGTTGAAACCACGCGCCTGTTTGGCCGGGGCATTGCCGCGATTGAGCCGCAATGGCTGGAGCAAGTCGGCGGCCATTTGCTTAAAAAGCAATTGCTGGACCCGCATTGGGAAAAAAAGGCCGCTGAAGTCACGGCACTTGAGCGGGCCACGCTGTACGGAATCGTCATCTACAACGGTCGCAAGACCAATTATGGCCGGGTTGATCCGGTGGGCGCGCGCGAGATTTTCATTCGCGAAGCGCTGGTGAACGACCAATGGGAAACAACGCTGCCGTTTTTGGCCGCGAATCACAAGCTCATCAAGCAGGTGGAAGATTTAGAGCACAAAGCCCGCCGCCAAGATGTGCTGGTCGACGACGAGCTGATTTACGCTTTTTACGATCAGCAATTGCCCGCCGACGTGTGCAGCGGTTTTAGTTTTGAGCGCTGGTACCGTGAAGAGCTTAAAAAGAACCCGAATCTGCTCAAGCTGACCCGCGAGGAACTGATGCGCCACGAGGCGGCAGGTATCACCACGCTGTCGTTTCCCAAAACCATCCGCTTGGGCGGCGTGGACTGCGCGGCCACCTACCTGCATGAGCCGGGTGACGCTAAAGACGGGCTGACCGTCACCGTGCCCTTGTTTGTGCTGAACCAGGTGAACGATGAGCGCTGCGAATGGCTGGTGCCCGGCATGCTCAAAGAAAAAGTGCAGGCCTTGCTGAAAACCTTGCACCAGCGGCCGCGTTCGCGACTCGTGCCTTTGCCAGAGACCGCGTCGCGCATGGCCGAAACCCTGAACGTGCCCGAGACCTTTGGCAAGGGCTCGTTGGTCGATGCCGTGCTCAAGCTGGTTCGCGCCGCGACGGCACTGGACATTGTTCGCGCCGACATCAAAGCCGACATGCTGACGCCGCATTACTTCATGAACCTGCGCGTGGTGGACGAACATGGCCGCCAACTGGGCACAGGCCGCAACTTGGCCGCGCTGAAGGCTGATTTGGGCGCGCAAGCCCGGGGCGCTTTTCAGGCACTGGCGGGCCTGAAAATGGCGCAAAACGCGGCAGGGCTAAGATCACCCGCTGCTGATTCTGCAGCGCCGAACAATGGCAGTATGGCCCGAACAGATGCGCCGCAGGGCAGGGGGCCGGCCGTCGGGCAGGGCGCGGTGCACAAAGGCCAACCCAGTCAAACCCTGTCGCCCAAGCCCGTGGCGGCGGGTCAGCGTTACACCGCCTGGACCTTTGGCGAACTGCCCGAATTGCTGGAAATTCAAAAAGGCGGGCAAACGCTGATTGGTTTTCCGGCGCTGGTCGATTCAGGAAACGCGGCTGACGGCGGGGTGGCGATAGAGGTGTTTGATGAGCCCCAAGTCGCCGCGGCCAAGCACCGCGCGGGCTTGCGTCGTTTGTTTGCGCTGCAAATCAAGGACGCGCTCAAGTACCTGGAAAAGAATATTCCTGACCTGCAAAAAATGGCCGTGGCCTACATGCTGGTGGGCCGCGCGGCAGACGGCACGGGGGGCGGGTCGATTGAAGAACTGCGTGACCAGATCATGGCCGTCGCACTTGACCGAGCGTTTTTGCTCGACCCGCTGCCCACCAACGAGGCGGCCTTTAAAAAGCGCATTGACGAAGGTCGGGGCCGCTTGACGCTCATCGCCAACGAAGTGGCGCGTTTGAGCCAGGCCCTGCTGGCCGAATACGCCATTGCCGCCAAAAAAATCAAAGACACCAAAAACGCGCCAGACGCGACAGCCGATGCGGCGCAACAGTTGCAGCGCCTCATGCCCAAACGCTTCTTGATGGACTCGCCCTGGGCGCAATTGCCGCACTTTGCGCGCTACATGAAGGCCATCACCGCCCGCTTGGACAAATACCGCGCCGACCCGGCCCGCGACGCCGCTCGCCTGACCGAGCTGCGCCCGCAAGAGCAGCGCTATTGGCGCTTGGTGGCAGAGCGCAAAGGCGTGACCGACGAGCGCATGATTGAATTCCGCTGGCTGATCGAGGAATTGCGCGTCAGCTTTTTTGCGCAAGAGCTGCGTACGCCCCAGCCGGTGAGCGTGAAGCGCCTGGACAAGGCGTGGGCGCAAATCATGTGAAAAAATAAAAAAAGAACCTGCAGGTTCTTTTTTTGAGAAATAGATGGATTTTGGCCATTTTTTGAATCAAATAGGCCTCTAGCTCTCGAATAATATACATAATTTGCTATGTATATAATAGCTTTAGTCGGGCGACCATTGCCGCTGTTGCAAGGCAATGGCGACCTGATCAACCAGCTGCCCCATCGGCCTAGCCGTTTCAAGCGTGATCACATCGGCCTCCGCTGCGGTGGGACGCTGCAAGGTGCGCAACTGATCTTCCAGCAACTCAAGGCGCATGAAATGGCCGATTCTCAGCGCCATTCGGCTGCGAATGAGCTCGCTTGTGCCGTCCATAAAAATGAAGGTCACCCCAGGCAATTCTTGGCGAATGCGGTCGCGGTACGCCAGCTTCAAGGCAGAGCAAGCGATGACGCGGCCTGCGCTTTGGCCTGCTTCAGGGCCGCCGTTGGTTTGTCCGCTCTTGAGGAATCCCGCTACCCGGTCAAGCCACGGCCATCGATCCTCATCGTTCAGCGCGATGCCCGCCTTCATTTTGGCGATGCTTTGCGGCGCGTGCAGGTCGTCGCCGTCGAGCATTGTCAAATGCAGTGCTTGGGCAATGGCCTGGCTAAAACTGGTCTTGCCGCTGCCTGACACACCCATCACCACCAGCGACAGGGGAGTAGGCGCTGCAGACTGTGCGGTTGGCATAGCCAGCAAGGCGTTCAGTGACAACAAACTGATCGAGGCTGCCGTCATCCTTTGACAGCACCTGCCGTCAGCCCACCAATGATCTGGCGGGCTGCGATAAAGGTGAAGATCAATGGCGGAATCGCGATCAAACTGCCCATGGCCATCACTTTGCCCCAATCCACACCCATGTCGGTGATGAAAAGCGATGCCGCCACGGGCAGAGTGCGGGTGTGGCGGTCGGTCAACACCAGCGCCAAAATGAACTCATTCCAGGCGATACGGAACGTGAAAATTGACGCGGCGGCCAAACCGGGTGCCATCAACGGCAAAAACACCGAGGTGAAAATACGAAGCGGCCCGCAGCCGTCGATGGCGGCAGCTTCTTCCAACTCCACCGGAACTTGCAACACGAAGCCGTACAAAAGCCAAATGGTGAAGGGCAGGTTCACGGCAACGTACAGCAAGATCAACCCCCACAGGCTGTTGACCAAGCCCCACTGATTCCAGATCACAAACACCGGAATCGCCATGACCGCCAGCGGAACCGTGCGCAGCAGCAAAGTGGTGTAGGCCACGGTGGTGCGCCCCACAAAACGAAAACGCGCCAGCCCATACGCTGCCATGCAACCCAAAACCAGGGTCAGCACGGTTGAAACAATGCCGACAAACAGGCTGTTGCCCAGGTAAACCTCGAGCTTGTCCTCTTGCAAAACCGCGCGGTAGTTGGCCAGTGTGGGCGCAAACAAAAAATTGAGCGGCTCTGAAAATATTTGAACCTGCTGGCGCAAACTGGTCGCAAAAATGACCAGGATAGGGGCCAGGCACAACACCGCCAATATCACCAGCATGGTGTAGTGCAGCAGCACCAGGGGCGCTTGACGCTTCATGCTTGGTCTTTCATGCTCGGTCTTTCATCCTTTTTCTTTCATCGGGTTAGACAGCCGCAGCGCCGCCCATGACAAGCCCGCAACCACCACCAGCAGCAACACCGACACGGCGGCCGCCACGCCCATTTGCTGGCCCACAAACGCGGTTTTGTAAATGTGCAGCGCCAAAATTTCAGTGCTGTTGCCCGGGCCGCCAAAGGTGAGCACGTAAACCACTTCCAGCACCCGAAACGCGTCAATCAGCCGCATCATCAGCGTGATGGCAATCACATGCATCACCATGGGCAGTTTCACCAAAAAGATTTGTTGCCACCAGCGGGCGCCGTCAATGCGGGCAGCCTCCAGCACGGCGCTATCTACCCCTGCCAGTGCGGCCAGCATCATGATGAAGACAAAAGGC
The DNA here is from genome assembly GCA_031386665.1 of Rhodoferax sp. Lineage (GTDB taxonomy): Bacteria > Pseudomonadota > Gammaproteobacteria > Burkholderiales > Burkholderiaceae_C > JANYCG01. The sequence goes on from JANNCN010000047.1 coordinate 36,457, forward strand.
GTCCATTGCCAAATGTCGGCAATGACAATCGCCACAAAGGCCAGTGTGGGGTCGGCAAGCCAGGTCATGGCCTTGATGCCCACCAGGCCCAGAACCGCGTTGATCAGCCCAAACTGGGCGTCAAACATGTAGCGCCAGGCCAGACCGACGGCAATCGGCGCGATCATCATGGGCAAGATGAAAATGGTTCTGAATATCGCCATGCCCCGCACGGGGTGCTCTAGCGCCAAAGCCAGTGCAATCCCCAACACCATCTCTGCGCTGACGCACACAGCTGCAAACAGCAGCGTGGTCCACAGCGACGCCCAGACCTGCTCGTTGCTGAAAGCCGATACAAAATTAGCCCAACCCACCCACTCTGCACTGTCCCACGGGGTGCCCATTTCCCATTTGTAACCTGCCAACTGAAACGCGGTTAAAACAGGGTAAAGACAAGCCGCCGCCATCACCAAAACGGCCGGGCCGAGGTAAAGCGCTAAGGTCCAGCGGGAAGTTCGCATAGGTAGGGCGAATTGGGTCAGTGCTGCAGGGTCAGGCCAGCATCAGATTTTGTAACCGGCCTCTCGCATGATGGCGGTGACTTGCGGCACCATGCCATTCAAGGCGTCTTCGGCGCTCTTTTTCCCCGTTAACGCTTCGGATATGCCAACCCCCAGCGCCTGCACGTTGATGCGGTCCCAAACTGGAATGATGGGGCGCCAATCGGGGTTGGAGTATTGCAGCGCCTCTTTGAAAACCACAAACTCGGGGTATTGGCGCACCAGGTCCGCATCTGCCATGGTGGAGTTGCGCATGGGCGCACCACCCAAGCGGGTCACGGCTTTGTCTTGCGCTTTTGAGGTGAGCCATTGCATCAACAAAAATGCGGCGTCGGCGTTTTTGGCGTTTTTGGGAATGGTCAAACCCAGGCCACCCGATTGCGAGGCCCGTTTCACGCCTTTGGGGTGCAGCGCCCAGCTCACATTGCCCACCACTTTGCTGCGGCTGGGGTCGTTGACCACGCCCGCCAAAGAGGTCGAATCGAGGTACATGGCGGCTTGGCCCTGCAAAAAGGCGGTGTTGGCCTCGCCCTGGCCAAACCCTGGAATACCGGCTGGGCCGGTAGCGACCACATCTTGCAAAAACTTGAGCGCGGCCACGCCCGCCTTGTCGTTGAACCGCGGTTTCCATTGGCTGTCAAACACGCTGCCGCCCAGCGGGTTCAGGTGCAGCAGCCAGGCATGCACGCACTGGTGGCCTGCCTGCCCGCGCGACGTGAGCGCACCCATGCCCGACTGGTCTTTGAGCACCCGCAGCGCCTTGCTGAAGTCGTCATAAGTCTCAGGGACCTTGAGATTCAGCTTGGCAAACACGTCGCGCCGATAGGCCAGCACCGAGGTTTCAGCGCCGTACGGCAGGCCGTACAGCTTGGCACCCGCGCCAGCCAAATAGCCTTTGGGGCCGCCCACCATGCCCAAATTCTCCAGGTAAATCGGAATGATGTCTTTCATGTCGTAAACCGGGTCAGCCAAGGCGGGGTTGGCAAGGAACGGCTCCAGCGGTTGAATCAGGTTTTTGGCAACGTACTCCCCCTTCCACATCACGATGTAGCAGGCAAGGTCATAGTCGCCCTGGGGTTTAGACATTTCCAAAAGTTGCTTTTCTTTCAAACGGCCAATGGCCAGCTTGTCCACCTCGACCTTGATGCCGGTTTCTTTGGTGAACTCGGGCAGCAGTTTGGCCATGGCGTCGTAGTGCGGGTGCGCCGGAATGTTGATGGTCACCGTCTTGCCAGCGTACTTGGCATAGCGGTTTTGAGCCATTGCACCGCTCACGGGAAAGCCCGCGCCAAACACGGTAATACCGGCACCTTTGATGAGAGTTCTGCGATCTAGCATGGGACGAGTCTCCTGGTTGATTAAGTTAGAAAGGGAAGGGAAGGCAAGGGAAGGGTGAAGCATGAAAAGGTGTCACGGGCGCAGCGACAGCCCGTGCTTCTGGTCAAAAACATGCAGAGCATTGGCGTCGAAAGACAGGTCAATAGATTGCTTCAATCGGGCTTTGGCGTCGCCCGGCAAAATGGCCGACAAGCGGGCCCCTGAGGCCTGGCTTTGCATCGGGCCAGCCACCTGGCTTTCGGTGCCCAAATACTCGACCACATCAGCCCGAATGCACAGCCGATTTGGCAGGTCAGAACCGGGCTGCAGCGCCTGGGGCCGAAGCCCCACCGTCACCAATTGCCCGGCAGAAATGCCAGTTTGCGCCAGCCACTGTGGGGCCAACCAGTCGATGCCCGCACCAACCAAGCGCAAGGCATTGCCGTCATAGCGGCAAGTCGCCTCAAACAGGTTCATGGTGGGCACGCCAATGAAGCTTGCCACAAACAGGTTGGCCGGGCGGTTGAACACCTCGGTTGGCGTGCCAACCTGCTGAATCTGGCCTTTGTCAAAAATGACGATGCGCGAGGCCAGCGTCATGGCTTCGATTTGGTCGTGCGTCACGTACACCGTGGTTTTGCCCAGGCGCTGGTGCAGCACGGCCAGCTCGGCACGCATGTGACTGCGCAGCTTGGCGTCCAGGTTTGACAAGGGTTCGTCAAACAGAAAAACCTTGGGTTCACGCACGATGGCGCGGCCAATGGCGACGCGCTGGCGTTGCCCGCCCGACAGCTCTTTGGGTTTGCGGGCCAGCAAATGCTCAATGTTCAAAATTTTCGCGGCGGCGTTCACCCGATTTTTCACCTCGTCGGCCGGACAGCCCGCAATTTTGAGAGAAAACGACATGTTGCGCCCCACATCCATGTGCGGGTACAGCGCGTAGTTTTGAAACACCATGGCGATGTCTCGCTCCATGGGGTGCAGGTCGGTCACATCGCGCCCTGAGATAAAAATTCGCCCTTCGGTGACTTCTTCCAGCCCTGCAATCATTCGCAAGGTGGTGCTTTTACCGCAACCCGATTCACCAAGAAGAACGACAAATTCACCTTCGTCGATGTCAAGGTCGAGTTTTTTGACCACCGTGACGTCGCCAAAGCGTTTGACAATGTTTTGTAGCTGAAGCCCGCTCATCCTGAAGTCCGATCATCGTGCGGTCGACGCATGCCCCAACCTGGGTGGCTGCGCTGGTTGCCAGGGTGCTTGGGGTTGGGGCCCCAGATGGCTTGGTAGGTGTCAATGCAACGGCCTGCGCGCTCTAATCTGGTGGCCGCCAAAAATAGCGCAAGCCACCAGCCAGCAAGAACCAAGCCCATCAAACGCGGTGCGTCGGCAGCCCAAAGGCCAAGGCCAACCGTCACGATGGCCAGAGCCAAAGCCAGCCAGCCGCCGGCCTTGTGAAGGCGTTCAAACCAAAGTCGATGCGAGGTCATGTCGTAGTGGTCACCGCGCAGCTGGGGTTCTGTCGGGCCACCTTTGCTGCCACGCGTCCAGGCGCTGACAAGCTGCAAAACCCCTAACGCGATAACGGCCCAACCCAGGGTCGCATGCCAAAGTGCAACCGGCGTGGCCAGGGCACCTTGGCCCCAGGACAGCGCAACACCCAGCACCATCAGGGCAGACCCGCTGTATTGAAGCAGGCGGTGCGTGTGCCACCAGGCCCGGTTGTCAAGCTGCAAGGGCCAGTTTTGCCGGGGTGTCACTTTGAAGTACCGCGCGGCAAGTGCGCCCACGGGCAACAAAACGGCCCAGGCCAACACCATGACGCGGGCATGCCAGATGACCCAATCATTCAAAAAATGTGTGGTGGCGCCGCTGAACGGGCTTAGCCACCAGCGCCACGAGTCTTCAAAATTCAGAGGCATTCAGCTTGCCATTTCATACAGACTGATCTGGTTGATGATCAGTTTTGGACAGCGCTATCCGAAATTGGACACGCTATGGATCGACAGGTAGCTCGGATAGCGCTATCCTATAGTTTGTGGAGCTTGCCTTCATCAGGAAATACCCTCAAATGCCCGTGATCCTAAAAAGCCAAGCCAGCCCAAAAAGCGCTGCCAGCACCAAAGGCCTGCGTTCGACCGGCCGGGTGACCCTGAGCGACGTTGCACTGGCGGCAGGAGTTAGTCCGATCACGGTGTCCAGAGCCTTGCGCGGCGCGCGTGCGGTGGCCCCTGAACTGGTGGACCGAGTGACCCAAGCCGCCAGCCGTTTGGGTTATGTGCCAGACCCCGCTGCCCGCGCCTTGGCATCGCAGCGAAGCAACCACGTGGCCATCTTGATTCCCAAGTTGTCCAACGCTCTGTTTGTCGATTTGCTCGATGCGGCCCAGCAAACCCTGCGCGCCGCCGGGTTTCAAACCTTGATTGGTGTGACGCATTACGACAGCGGACAGGAGGAGCAATTGCTGCGAGAGCAGTTGCAGCATCGCCCGGCGGGTTTGTTGATCACCGGGTTAGACCACAGCCCTGGCACAAAAGCCCTGATTGCCCACAGCAAAGTGCCTTGTGTTCATTTGATGGACTTGCCCCATCCGCAAACTGAGCCGAAGGTCGAGCGAACCAGTGAGCCGCCTCTTTATTGCGTAGGTTTTCACCAAATCGATGCGGGCATGGCCCTAACCCAGTACCTCTTGGCCAGCGGGCGCCGCCGCATTGCCTTTGCGGGCGCGCAGTTGGACCCTCGGGTCGTGCAGCGCCTGTATGGCTGGCGCAGTGCTTTGCAGCTGGCCAATTTGTACGACCCGACACTGGAATGGCTCAACCCGGCGCAATCGTCACTGGCCATGGGCGCGGTGATGTTTGAGCAGATTCTGGGCCAAACCCCAGCGGTGGACGCCATCTTTTTTTGCAACGATGACCTGGCGCAAGGCGCTTTGCTGGCGGCCTTGCGGCTGAATGTCGCGATTCCTGAGCGCATGGCCGTAGCCGGGTTCAACGACCTGACCGGCAGTGACCAAATGTGGCCGAGCCTGACCACGGTGCGCACGCCTAGGGCCAAAATTGGCCAAGCCGCCGCTGACATGCTGCTGACCCTGATTCGGCAAGGCGAATGCAAATCGCATCAGATTGATTTGGGGTTTGAGGTGGTGGTGCGCGGCAGCACTTGAACGGTTCGGCTGGCGGCCATGCCAGCATTGCTAACGATCCAAGCGTTGGCCAGTTGCGCCAGTCACGCCAGTGTCAGCGCCATTTGGCAAAGCCTGCTAACCTTGGGCTGTCATGTTATTTTCAACGCGCTTTCACGCGCTCGCAGTGCCAAGTTTGATCGGCGCGAAGTTTCCCCTCAGCATTTGATGCGCAAAGGTTTGCAGCGGCGCTTTGCGCTCACCCGCCACCGCGCCTCGCGGCTGGACCCCACCGTTCAAGGCTTGCTGTGGACCACCGCCGCTGGGCTGATGTTCGTCGTGCTGAACTCGATTCAGCGCTTCATGACCCAGCAGCTGGATCCGTTTCAGGCTCAGTTTTTGCGCTATGCCTGTGGCTTGGCTGTCATGCTGCCATTTGTGTTGCGCGCGGGCGCTGCTGCATACAAGCCGCAACGCGTTGGTGGGCAATTTTTGCGTGGGGCAGTGCACACGGCGGGTTTGCTGCTTTGGTACGCGGCGCTGCCCAAAATTCCGTTGGCCGACATGACTGCGATTGGCTTCACCGGGCCTATCTTCATCATGATTGGCGCTTACCTGTTTTTCAAGGAACCCATGCACTGGGACCGCTGGGCCGCGTCTTTGATCGGATTTGTCGGGGTTTTGATCGTGGTGTGGCCCAAGCTGGCTGGTACGGGCGGGTATTACAACCTGATCATGCTCGCGTCAGCCCCTATTTTTGCGGGCTCGTTTTTACTGACCAAAGGCTTGACGCGGTTTGAAAGCGCCCAAGTCATCGTGCTGTGGCAGGCCATTACCGTCACCTTGTTCAGCTTGCCTTTCGCGCTGCTGCATTGGGCTGCGCCGTCGGCATTGCAATGGTTCGGGTTTTTCGTCAGTGGCATTTTGGGCAGTGGCGCGCACTATTGTTTAACCCGCTCGTTTGGCATTGCCGACATATCGTCCACGCAGTCGATCCGCTTTTTGGACCTGGTCTGGTCGGCCCTGTTTGGCTGGCTTTTGTTTGCCGATGTGCCAAGCCAATCAACCCTGATTGGTGGCGTGGTGATTTGCGCAGCCACGGTCTGGATTGCACGGCGCGAATCGGGCCGCCCCACGGTAGTGCCAGACGAGGGCGCTTGAAGGTCTTTTGAGCCTAAATTAACCTTGATTTCCCCCGAACTTGCCTCAAACTTGACACGGCGAAGCACGGCAGGATAAATTGTCATCTCGACACACCAATTCGGGGACGCCATGGACCGCCGCAGCTTTGTTGAAACCTGCGCTGCCAGCGCCACTTGCCTCAGTTCTTCGCTGGGGCGAAACGCTTTGTCTGGTGCATCTCTTCGCGCATCCATTGCGGCTTCACTCGCAGGCGGGTTGTCAACCGCCGCCTTGGCCTCCGACTCCCGACCGCGTTCCTACGCCCGAGTGCTCCTCACGGACGAGCAGGGCAACCCCATCAAAGCCAGCAGCCTCAGAGCCCAAACCAACTACGTCTTTCACTACCCGTTTGAAGCCACCCCTGTCTTCTTGCTGAACTTGAGCCAAAGCGCCCAACCGCAGCGCCTCAGCACCAAAACCCGGGCCGACTATGCCTGGCCGGGCGGCGTGGGCCCCCGTCAAAGCGTGGTGGCCTTCAGCGCCATCTGCGCACACCAACTGGTGTACCCCACGCCCCAAGTCAGTTTCATCAGTTTTCGCAAAACCAAGTCGCAAAAAGGCCTGCAAGACAACATGATCCATTGCTGCGCCGACCACAGCGAATACGACCCGGCAAAAGGTGCGCAAGTGCAGGGTGGCCCAGCCGAGCAGCCGCTGTGTGCTGTGCTGCTCGAACACGACCCCAAAACCGACCGCTTGACTGCCTACGCCACGCTGGGCGGCGAGCTGTTTGACGAGTTTTTTCGCAAATACGAGTTCAAGCTGAGCCTGGACGTCGGCCCCAAAGCCAAAAATGCCGTCACCGAACGCGCCGTGGTGCGGGAGCTGGACAAGTATTGCCGCAATTCGATTCAGTGTTAGCGCTGAGACTTGCCACAATCATCAACCTTCGCTGACAGCGCATTGGCGTTCTATCTGACGGACTCTTGTGTTGCTCTGTTCGATGATGAGGCAGCCTTGACGCAGTTGAGGCAATAATTAAACTCAGAAAGGCTTTGCGGCAACTTCATGAATGAATCAGCAGCTTGGTACGCCCAGCTTAACCAGCCTTCTTTTGCGCCACCTGCGTGGGTGTTTGGCCCGGCTTGGGGCATTTTGTACGCCATCATCGCCGTGAGTTTCGGCTACGTGCTTTTTCTGGCGATCAAAAAGCGCCTGCCATGGGCGGTTTTTTTGCCTTTCGGGTTGAACCTGGTTTTCAACTTGGTCTATTCGCCCTTGCAGTTTGGCTTGAAAAATAATTTTCTGGCGGCCATTGACACATTGCTGATTCTGGGCACGCTGTTGTGGGTTTTGCGAGTCATTTGGGTGCGCGTGCCTTGGGTCGCGTACGTGAATATTCCCTACCTACTGTGGGTGTGCTTTGCCACCGTGCTCCAGTTGTCCATCACCTGGTTGAACTGGTAACTCACACCGCGCCAAACAAGGGCAGAACCCTTTGATCGGCAGGACGCTGCTTAGAGAATGCCCTGAAATTGCCACCCCAGAGTCGCGCGAGGAGGAGTTTGCCAACGTCAAAATCGACACCGATGGTGAGGTCGCTTCCGTGTCATTTGATTATGTTTTTCTGGCCAACGGCATCAAGTCAAATTGGGGCAAGGAGCTGTGGCAATTGGTTCGAACCGAGTCGGGTGGGAAGATTTTTTCAGTCGTGTATTCGATTCACGATGAACTAAGCGGGGCTGCGACGCCGTGACAGTGAGGCCTTGAGTTGTTGATTGCATGACAAAGTGCAGCGGAAGGTCAGAGCACGAGCGAAGCTTTTTGCAAGGGTTGCAAAGGCAATACGTTGGAGTTGGAGCGATTGCAGGGCGCTGTAAGGGACTGGTTGGTGCGCTATCACACGGACGAATCACTTTTGGCCGATCACACTGGCCTTGCGATATGTCATTGGCAGCCCCATCAAAACCCCCTTTTGGAGTCACTATGAAGCAGGCAAAACCAGATCCCCATCCCGATCTCAATGCGAAAACCGGAGTCAAGACGCTGCATGTGCTGCCTCTGCCTTCCAAACCCAGAGACAGTGCGATGCACGGACAGACCGAACCCACGCCAGGGCGCGATCAGGTTCGAGAAGACACGCATTCCACGCGCTCACCGCGAGAGTCAAAGCGGCCTATTGAGCGAAGCGCTAAAAATGGCAAGCATTGAAAAACAGGCAATATTTACCACAAATGTGGTAAATATTGCCTGTTTTGGGTCATTTTGGGCTCCTCAAACCAAAATATGAGCCAAATAGGCCTCTAGCTCTCGAATAATGGTCATACTTTGCTATAATAAATATAGCAATTTATTGACCGGCCTCAAATGCCGTTTCACAATTTCGCCAGCCGCTGCAGGGCCAAATTCAGCGTCTCGTCTTTCTTGGCAAAGCAAAAACGCACCACGCGCTGATCGAAACCGTTGCCATAGAAGGCCGACAGCGGAATCGCCGCCACGCCCACTTCGGTGGTTAACCACTTGCAAAAGTCGGCCTCGCCCAAGTCGCTCACGGCCGACATGTCAACGCACTGAAAATACGAGCCTTCGCTGGGCAGCAGTTTAAATTTGGTGGCTTTTAGGCCTTCGCGAAACAAGTCGCGTTTGCGCTGGTAAAAGGCGGGCAAATCCAGGTACGGGGCCGGGTTGGCCATGTGCGCAGCCAGGGCGTATTGCACAGGGGTGTTGACCGTGAAGACGTTGAACTGATGCACTTTTCTGAATTCTGCGCTCATCAGCGCGGGCGCGGCCACAAAACCCACTTTCCAGCCGGTGACATGGTAGGTCTTGCCAAAGCTGGAGACGATGTAGGCGCGTGCCGCCAAGCCAGGGTAGCGGGCAGCGCTTTCGTGGGGCTGGCCGTCAAACACCATGTGCTCATAGACCTCGTCGCTGATCAAAAACACAGAGGTCGGTGCCAAAAGCTCTTGCAGCTTCAGCATGTCTGCCTTGGACCACACGGTGCCACTGGGATTGTGCGGTGAATTGACCAGAATGGCGCGGGTTTTGGGCGACAGCGCCGCGGCAATTTTGTCAAAATCCGGGCGAAACGTACCAGGTGTCAGCGGCACCCGCACTGCCACGCCGCCTGCCAGCTCGATATTGGGCACGTAGCTGTCATAGCAAGGTTCCAGCACGATGACTTCGTCGCCCGGGTGAACGATGGCCAAAATCGCGGTGATGATGCCCTGGGTCGCCCCGGCGGTGATGGTGATCTCGTCTGCCGCGCGGTAGCTGTGCCCGTACAGCGCCTGCACTTTCGCCGACACGGCTGCCCGCAATTCCGGCACACCGGCCATGGGCGGGTACTGGTTGTGGCCGCTTTGCATGGCGCGGGTCACGGCGTCCACCAGCTTGGGGTCGCAGTTGAAATCGGGAAAACCTTGGCCTAAATTGACTGCTTTGTGTTCGGCAGCCAGGGTGGACATGACGGTGAAAATGGTGGTGCCCACAGAGGGCAGTTTGGTTTGAAGGGCCGGAGTGTTCATGGCGAGTCAGGGGTGAAACGGTCGAGGGTTCAAAGGGTGGGTTACTGGAGGGGCGCTGACGGTGTGCTGGGCTGTTTGCTCGGGTGGCCCGTCATGGCCAGGTCGATTTCGTCTCGCTTGAGTTTGTCGCTCAAAAGCTCGGCAAATGTGTAAACAAAATTTCGCAAATACGCGCCGCGCTTGAAGGCAACCCGGGTCACGTTTTTGCCAAACAATGCGCCTGCCGGGCGCACCCGCAGTTCGCTTTTGTCGCCTTCGGCCACCACGTCGTGCACCGCCATTTCAGCGGCAATGCCCACGCCAAGCCCTAAACGCACGTAGGTTTTGATCACGTCGGAATCAATCGCCTCCAGCGCAATGCGCGGGGTAAGCTTGCGCGCAGCAAACGCCGCGTCAATTTTGGTGCGGCCTGTGTAGGACGGGTGGTAGGTGATGAGTGGTTCTTGCGCAATGTCTTCCAGCGTGATGTCGGCTTTGTCGCACAAAGGGTGGTTGCGCGGCAGCACCAGCACATGCTGCCACTCGTAGCAGGGCAGGGTGACCAGCTCGCTGTAGCTGGCCAGCGACTCAGTCGCAATACCGATCTCGGCGATCTCTTCAATCAGCATGCGCGCCACTTGGTCGGGCGACCCCTGGTGCAGGCTGACATTGACCTTGGGGTAAGCCAGGCGCAGCTTGGCAACCGAATCTGGCAGCACGTAGCGCGCCTGCGTGTGGGTGGTGGCCATCGACAACGTGCCGCTGTCTTGCGCACTGAACTGCTCGCCAATTCGCTTGAGGTTGCCTACTTCACGCATGATGACTTCAATGCTTTTAAGCACATGCTGGCCAGGCTCGGTGATGCGCTTCAGGCGTTTGCCGTGGCGGGCAAAAATGTCTACGCCCAGTTCTTCTTCCAACTCAATGATGGCCTTGCTCACGCCAGGCTGCGAGGTGTGCAGCGCTTTGGCGGCTTCGGTCAGGTTCAGGTTGCGGCGGGCGGCTTCTTGAACAAATCGAAATTGGTGTAGGTTCATATCGAATATCAAGTTAATTTGATATTTATTATGCCCTGACAATATAAAGAATCTCTGGCAATCTGGGTCAACTTGCTCAAACCTACATTCAGTGGCTTTAGCAGGCCGCGTCTGGCGAAGCAATCGCGTCTCCCGACGGCGACATCGGCGGGTACCAACGCCCCAAAGTAATCCAAACCAGCCAACTGGCCGCCATGGTGATCGGCCAGGCCCATAGCGCATCGCTTAACCAATGCGCACCCACCGACACCCGCGCAAAGCCAATAGCGAACCCGGCCAAGACGCCAAAAGCCACCCACCAAGCGCGACGGCGGCTCAACAACATCAAGCTGATCAAAAAGAAACCATCCGCTGTGTGGCCACTGACAAAAGCGCAGTTGTCATCGCATTGCTGGGCCAACTGCAGCGCTGGGGTGAAGGTTTTGTCGCCGCCCAAACCCACCACATGAAACGGGCGGGCGCGCTGCGTCAGGTCTTTGATGCCGCCTACTACCAAGCCTGGCCCTAGCAGCAGCGCCAGCCCAGTGAAGGCAATGGGGAATGCCCAGCGGCGGTAGCGGGCCGATTTTCGTGCCCACAGCCAAGCCGGCAAGCACAAGACCGCCCACGTTCTGAACAGCGTGGGGATGTACTCGTTGATCCAATCCACCCACCACCATTTGGCTGTGCGAACAGGCGGATCGGCCTGCAAAAAATAGAGGGACACTGCCAGATCGACCACAGGAAAAAAGGCTGGAATCAATGCCAAAGCCAAGGCGATGGCGAAAACAATGGCAAACACCCGACCAGTTGCGGGAGCCAAGGCAGGAAGGGCCAACTTGGCTGGTGATGTAACAGAAGAAGCCACAGAGGAGGGGGCAGGGGCAGGCATTGAATCAAGCGAATGGGCGGTCAGGCACCGGGGTGCGGGTCAACTTGGCGCTAAGGATTGCGCGCGCACCAAAGCCGACTCGGACGCAGACTCCAGCGCAATGTGGGCAATCAAATCAACCAGCCGCGCATTTTCTCCCACGGCGTTTTGCAGGCTGAAGCAGACGCTGGGGTAGGCGACTTTCAGCTCGGTCATCAGTACGGGCAGGTCTTCGCGTGCGTGCCTGCCAACGCCTAAAAACAGCGGCACCACGTTGATGACCTGGGCTCCCTGGCCAATCAGAGTGGCGGCGCAGAGCATCAAAGGCGGCTCGGTCAGTTCCAGGTAGGCACAGCCCACCAGCCGCGTGGGCTCGAGCGCTTGCACCCGTGCCGCAATGGCTTCAACCGGTTTGCGCCACAAGGGGTCGCGCGATCCGTGTGCGAAAAGAATGGTGCCTTGCACTTGATTTACCTCCTTAAAACCAGCCAGCCAAATGCGCCCAGCGACAACAGTGAATAAATCAAGCCCGGTAAGGCTGCTGTTAACCAGGGCTGCCAGTTTTGCAGCTCCCCCACGTAACCCGACACGTTGTTCAAAAAGAAGAAACTGATGCCCGCCATCACGCCGCCAAACACGTAGCCTGAAATGCCTTCGGAGCGAAAGTGCAGGTAAGCAAAGGGCAGGGCGAGCACCACCATCACCAAGCAACTCAAAGGGTAAAAAACCTTTTTCCAAAACTCAATTTCATAGCGCTGGGCCGCCTGGCCATTGGACTCTAGATGTTGGATGTATTGAAACAAGTCAATTGTGCCCATTCGCTCGGGCTTGAGCACAGCGGTGGACACCATTTCAGCGCTGATCTCGGTGGGCCAGCGGTAGCTGGACAGCTTGGCGCGGTCAATGCGCGCGTCGCGGGCGGCGTCCAGCGTGAACTCGGTGCGTTCAACTTGTTCCAGCAGCCAGGCCCCTTCAGCGCCAACTTTGCCAGATTCGGCACGGCTCATCGACACCAGGCGACCCTGGTTGTCAAATTCGAAAATACGCACCCCCAGCATGCGGCCATCCGGCGCAATAGCGCTGACATTGGCGGCAAACTGGCCATAAGCCTGGCGTTCCTTCAGCCAGGCACCGGTTTGGCCCACGGTGATATTGCCGTCAAATCGGGCCTTGAGCAGTTGCGCGTTGCGGTCCGACCAAGGTGCCAAATAGTCGCCAATCGCAAAAGTCAGCAGCACAAACCCGACGCCTGCCAACAGCAAGGTGCGCAGCGCCCGCCATGGCCCTAGTCCACTGGTGCGCAAAATGGTGAATTCAGAGCTTTGAGCCAAACGCGCCATGACAAAAATGGTGCCAATCAACACGGTGATGGGCAGCAGCTCGTACAAATGGCTGGGCACCAGCAAAGCCACATACAGTAGCGCTTGCGGCAACTGATAACCCAGGGCGTTGGGCCGACCGATGGCTTGAATTTGATCGACCAGGTCAAAAAACGAAAACAACGCCAAAAACCCGGCGGTGACAAACACCACGGCGTAGGTCACTTCGCCAAAAATAAGCCGTCGAATGGTTCTCATGCAGGTGCGCGGTTGACGCTCAAAGTGCCGGGCCAGACTGACGCGGTGCAGGGGCAGTAAAGTCTTTCCAAAAATTCGCAGGCGGTCGCCAGCCCCAGTTGTTGTGGCGCTTGGTCAGCCACGCCAAGCCCAGAAGCAAAACTCCGCCATGCAGCAACAGCATAAAGGCGATAAACCCAATTTGCCCAGCGGCGATCCAGTTTTGGCCCAAGTTTAAAAAATTAAGGTAAACCTGAAACGCGAACATCGAAAAAACCAGGTTGCCGGTGCGGCCCACGCGGGGGTTGATGCGCGACGAAGCCACCGCAATGATCATCAAGTTGGCGGCCGCCAGCGCAAAACCAATGCGCCACGATAACTCTCCCAAAGTGCGAGTGCTGGGTTTGCGCACCAAGTCCAGGCTGGTCACCGTGTTCAGCGGGGCGTTGTCTTTGTTGACCAACTGCCCGGTACCGACTTTGGCCCCATACTCGGCAAATTCGCTAATTTTGAGGTCTGACTTGTCCAGTGCACTTTCCAGCCGCTGGCCGCGGTCCAACAGCAAAAACTGATCACCGCCAATCGCTTCAAGTCGCCCACCCCGGGCGGTGGTGACTGTTTGCTTGTTCGCTTCGGTGGTGGCAATGAAGACGTTGTTGCCAGCGCGGTCATTCACACTGCTCTTTTCGACAAAAAAAACCTTGTTACCGTCGGCAGATTCTTGAAACCGACCCGGCTCTACCCGTTCCAGGTCGCCCCGCTTTTCATAATGGTCTTTGATGTCTTCGATCTGGCTGTTCGCCCAGGGCAACGCAAACAGCGCCAGGGCTGCAACCGCCAACAAAATTGGCCAGGCAAAGCGAAACAGCGGGGCCACCAGCGCCCGCAAGCCCACGCCTGCGCCAAACCAGATCACCATTTCGCTGTCGCGGTACAGGCGGGTGAGGGTGGCGACACTGGCCACAAACAGGCCCATGGTCATCACATTGGGCAAAAACGTTAGCACGGTGTAGCCCACCACCATCATCACGTCAGACGGGTTGAAGCTGCCGCGCGAGGCCTGGCCCAGAGTACGGATCAAGGTCATGGTCATGACCACAGTGACCAGCACGATCAAAGTGGCCCCAAAACTGCGGGCAAGCTCTTTGCGAAGTGAGGAATGGAATAACATCGCAGGCTGCAGTGAAATGAATACCTTGAGTGGCGCGAACCGCGTCAAGAAGTTAGTGTGGCGTTAGCAAGCCAAAACCATTGAAAAGACAGGATTATGAACTTTGAACTGAAAAATTTGGCCTTGCCGCAAGCAATGTCCGAAAAATGCGATGCCCTGGTGATCCTGGTGTCGTCGTCCATGGTGGCTGGAACAGACCCGTTGTCTACCTTGGTGGCCCAGGCCTTCAAGCAAGGCGACCTGGATTCCAAGCCCGGCAGTTTGCTACAGCTTTACGGCGCAATCGGCGTTGCCGCCCCCCGTTTGGTGGTGGCTTGCGTGGGCGACGGGTCGGCCAAACAGGTTTGCAAAGCTGTGTCGGCAGCAGTCGCCAGCCTTAAAACAGCTAAAAATGTTAAAAAATTGGTGATTGCCTTCACCGCCCCAACCTCAGCGGACACCGTGGGCAGCCTGGTCGGCGGGGCAGTCATTGCAGCGGCGGATGCCAGTTATGTGTTCACCACCACCAAGTCCAAGCCGCAAGGCCGAACCATTGCCAGCATCACGGTGGCGGTGTCTGACGCCGACAGCGCGCGCGCCGCTCGAGACGCCTTTGACCGCGCTACCGCCACGGTGCGCGGAATTGAATTGGCCAAAGAATGGGGCAATCGCCCCGCCAACCACGCCACGCCCACCATGCTGGCGCAAGCGGCCAAAGCACTGGCCAAGCTGCCCAACGTGAAATGCGAAGTTTTGGGCCCCAAACAGGTTGCCAAATTGGGCATGGGCTCTTTCATGTCCGTGGCTCAAGGCTCGCGCGAAGAACTGCGTTTTATCGTGTTGCGCTACAACGGTGCACCGGCTGCCGAGGCTCCCGTGGTGTTGGTGGGCAAAGGCATTACTTTTGACACAGGCGGCATTTCGCTGAAACCTGGCGCTGAAATGGACGAAATGAAGTTCGACATGTGCGGCGCAGCCAGCGTGTTGGGCACGTTTCGGGCGCTGGCCGAGGTCAAACCCCGCATCAATGTGGTCGGCCTTATTCCAAGCTGCGAAAACATGCCTGATGGCCTGGCGCTCAAGCCGGGCGACGTGGTGACCAGCATGAGCGGTCAAACCATTGAGGTGCTGAACACAGACGCTGAAGGACGTTTGATTTTGTGCGATGCGCTGACCTACGCCGAGCGCTTAAAGCCGCGTGCAGTGGTGGACATTGCCACCCTCACTGGTGCTTGTGTGGTGGCCTTGGGGGGCGTGCGCAGTGGCATGTTTGCCACCGACGACGCATTGGCCAAACAGCTTTATGCGGCGGGCGAGTCAGCCATGGACCCTTGCTGGCGCATGCCGCTGGACGACGAGTACGCTGAAGGCCTGAAATCCAACTTTGCCGATGTGGCCAACATTGCCGGGCGCCAAGCCGGTGCCGTGACTGCCGCCAAGTTTTTGCAACGCTTTGCCACCCAATTTGCCTGGGCGCATCTGGACATTGCAGGCACGGCCTGGAAAAGCGGCACCGCCAAAGGTTCAACGGGCAGGCCCGTTGGCCTGTTGCTGGACTTTTTGCTGGCCAGCGTGCAGGCACCTGCGCCCAAAACCAGCGGCAAACCCATCGCAAAACCTGTCGCAAAGCCTGTGGCGGCCAAAAAATAGGTCCTTGCCGCTTCCAAAAGCCAACGGCACCGACGCATTTTGACTGAGATCACCTTTCACTTCAACACGCCTGACAAGCTGAATTACGCCGTGCGTCTGTTGCGCAAAGCTGTTAAATCTGGAGCTCGGGTGGTGGTAAGCGGCGCTGACGATCAACTGGCGCAGTTGGACGCCTTGCTTTGGAGCTTTTCGCCCGAAGACTTTTTTGCCCATGGGTTTCATGATGCGTCACCCGAAGTGGTGAGCGCATCGCCCGTATTGCTTGGGTTGCCCGCGACCTTTGCTCCGTCAGGTGGCTTGGCGCACCCGGTGTTGGTCAATTTGGGAATGCCCGTGCCCAGTGGGTTTGAGCGATTTGAGCGATTGATCGAGCTGGTCGGGCGCGACCCGGACGACCGGCTGCCCGCCCGCGACCGTTGGAAGCACTACGCCAGCCGGGGTTACGAGCTGAAGCGCCACGACGTGGCTGATCATTAGAGGTGGCCATGGCCAGTGCAAGCTCCAAGCAACCGCCACGTTTTTTGCCAACCCTGACGGAAGTGGTCCGCCAGGGCGCTCGCGCGGGCAAAAATGCGGGAGCCGCTGAGGCCGGCGCTGCTTTTTCTGGTTCGGCGGGCTTGGCTTCGGTCGACGTGGATTTGGCTGACGCCAGCGCCAGCCACCTTCCAGGGGCCAACAAAGTCAGTGCCAAAGGGGCGGACAAGTCATCGGGCAAAAGCTACAGCAAAGAGAATAGTTTGGACGAGGTCAATGAGACGCTCGAAGTCAACATCAGCCGTGTATTACTGCGCCTGGAAGCGCCAATGCTGGCCAAAATCAGGCTGAGCGTTGCAGAATTGGTCGATGCGCACATCCGGCAGTTGAGCCCGCTGATTGACAAAGAAATTGAGACCATCGTGCGCGATGCTGTGCGCGAGGGCGTCACAGCCGAGCTGGTACGCGTGCGCAAGCAATCTGGTTGACAGCGCTCTGGCATTCTTCTGTTGGTATCTTCCCTATAGTTTGTGGACGCAATTTGCGCTATCGTGCTGCCCATGGAATGGAGGGTCTGTCATAAAGCCTTTAATTCCTAATATTTCCCAGGTCTCTTCTTGGTGTATTGTGGTTATCTCTGTCATTAATCTGGAGTTGTTTATGCAAATGAAATTGAAAATTACCGTGGCCGCTGCTATGGCTGTGGCTGGTGGCGTTGCCTTGGCACAAGACATGGTCGTCAAGATCGTTCACGTCGCCCCCATTTCGGGCGCACAGGCGGCCTATGGCAAAGACAACGAAAACGGCGCTCGCATGGCTGTTGACGACCTGAACGCGGCAGGCGTCATGATCGGCGGCAAAAAGGTCAAGTTTGAACTGGTCGCAGAAGACGACGCGGCCGACCCAAAACAAGGCGCTGCTGTTGCGCAAAAGCTGTGTGATGCCAAAGTGGCTGGCGTTGCAGGTCACCTGAACTCAGGCACCACCATTCCAGCATCCAAAATCTACAATGATTGCGGCATTCCTCACATCACTCCGTCAGCCACCAACCCCAACCTGACCAAGCCTGGTTACAAAACCACGTGGCGTCTGCTGGCCAATGACAACGCCTTGGGCGCTGGCTTGGCTTTTTACGCGGCTGACGCTTTGAAACTCAAGCGCATCGCCGTGATCGACGACCGCACTGCCTACGGCCAAGGCGTTGCTGAAGTGTTCAAACGCACCGCTGCTGCCAAAGGCATCACGATTGTTGACGAGCAGTTCACCACCGACAAATCGGTTGACTTCATGTCCATCTTGACCGCCATCAAGGCCAAAAACCCAGACGGCGTGTTCTTCGGCGGTATGGACCCTCAAGCTGGCCCTATGTTGCGCCAGATGGAGCAACTCGGCCTGACCAACGTCAAGTATTTTGGCGGGGACGGCATCTGCACCAACGATCTGATCAAACAGTCCGCTGGTGCCAAGACGCTGGACAACGTGGTCTGCGCTGAAGGCGGCGCTTCATTGGCCAAAATGCCAGGCGGCGCAGCTTGGATGGCACGTTACGAAGCCAAGTACCCCAAGCAGTTCCAGGTTTACAGCCCTTACGTGTACGACGCTGTGCACGTTTTGGTTGACGCCATGAAACGCGCTGGCAGTGCTGATCCTAAAGTTTACGGCCCCATGATTGGTGCCACCAACTACAAGGGCATCACCACCACAGTGCAGTTTGAGCCAAACGGCGAGTTGAAAAACCCAGCCATGACTTTGTACACGTACAAAGGCGACAAAAAGATTGCTTTGAACTGATCTGTTCAGGTCTGAGTGAATCTAAAAGCCACCTTCGGGTGGCTTTTTTTTGGCCAGGCAACGTGATTTTCAGACGCAGTTTTGAATTTCAATTGCGAAATCGCGCGCAAGGTCAATGCGGCCCCGATGTCATCACTTTTAGAGAAAATTAACCTGCAGGTTAATTTTTTACCAAAAAACCTGTAAAACCTCAAAATATGAATTAAAAAAGCCTCTAGCTTCCGAATTTATTGAATAGTTTGCTATAAATAATATAGCTAATTTCCGCTTGACTCTCAAATTGCAACCCAACTTGCAAACCCTGTGGCGCATAGGCCGCCCTCGTTTATTTGCAGCGTTCTGAAGCAAGCCACCAAAAACCCCATTCCACTCGGGTAAAATCTGCCGCTCTGGAGAGGTGGATGAGCGGTTTAAGTCACACGCCTGGAAAGCGTGCGAAGGGTTATACCTTCCGCGGGTTCGAATCCCGCCTTCTCCGCCAGAAATTGGTTTGGTGCAATCCAGCCCAAACCCTTAAAAGCCCCGTAAACCTAGTGTTGACGGGGCTTTTTTGTTTTGCGAAAGTTGAGACATTCCTCGTCGGCACGCTAACTGGTTCGCCTGCCAAATGCGCCCTGACATTGCAGCACAATAGCTCCATGCCTTCAAACTCTGCCCCTCCCGTTTTCAAATCCATCCCCGGCCAAACGGCGCTGGTTTTGGATTCTCCTCACAGTGGCGTCGATTACCCGGCTGATTTTGGGTTTGCCAGCCCTTTGGCTGTTTTGCGGCGGGCGGAGGACACGCATGTTGAAAAGCTGTACGACTTTGCGCCGAGTTTGGGTGTGGCGTGGGTTGAGGCGTTTTTTCCGCGCAGCTATCTGGACGCCAACCGCAACACCACTGAAATTGACGTTTCTTTGTTTGCTGAGCCCTGGCCTGATGCGGTTGAAACGGACCCCGTCATTTTGAAAAAAGTGCAATTGGGCAAAGGCCTGATTTGGCGCACCACAGACGATGGTGTGCCCATTTACCAGCGACCCTTGAGCGTGGAGGAGGTGCGCGCCCGCATCGCCAACTGCTGGCACCCGTATCACCAGGCGGTGGAGCAGGCGATTGACGCGGCCCATGCGCGCCACGGCTATTGCATTCACATCAACTGCCATTCCATGCCGGCGGTCGCGTCCAGCCACGCGACTGAGTTTCCGGGGCAGGCGCATGCAGATTTTGTGATTGGCGACCGCGATGGAAGCACGGCAGACCCGGCCCTTGCGCAAAAAATAGTGAGCCACCTGCAGGGCTTGGGCTACAGCGTGGCCTACAACCACCCGTACAAAGGGGTGGAACTGGTGCGCCGCTACAGTGCGCCTGGTTTGCACCGCCACAGCATTCAGGTTGAAATCAACCGAAAGCTTTACATGGACGAGCAAACCCGCGAGTTGACGGCCAATGCAGCCGCCTTGCGCGACAGCCTTCGGTCCATGGTCGATATGCTGATGCAAACCGACCCGCGCTTGCCCGTAGCCTGATAGCCTTAAAAGAGGACCGGCTGTGGAGCAAGTCGATTGCATCGTCGTGGGCGCAGGCGTGGTGGGCCTGGCGGTGGCCCGCGCGCTGGCCTTGGCGGGCCGCGAGGTGATTTGCCTTGAAGCGATGGGCGAGATTGGCACGGGCATCAGCTCGCGCAACAGCGAAGTCATTCACGCAGGCATCTACTACGCGCCGGGCTCGCTGAAGGCGCGTTTGTGTGTTCAGGGCAAAACCTTGCTGTACCGCTATTGCGAGTCGCGCAACATTGGCCACAAGCGCTGTGGCAAGCTGATTGTGGCCACGGCTCTGCCTGAAGTTGACCAGTTGGACACCATCGCCAACCGAGCGCGCGCCAATGGCGTGAACGATTTGGTGCGGCTAACTCGCCAGGAGGCCCGCGCACTGGAACCCGCGCTTGAATGTGTGGGTGCCTTGCTGTCACCCAGCACGGGCATTGTCGACAGCCATGCCTTGATGTTGGCCCTGCAGGCAGATCTAGAGGCCAACGGCGGCATGGTGATTTGCAACTCAACCTTGCACCGGGTGAATTGCCAACCCGATGGGCTGGTGGTGACCATGCAAGACGGCACGCGCTTGCAAGCCCAAACGCTGGTTAACGCAGCCGGTTTGCAGGCTGTCGATTTAGCGCGCAGTTTTGACGGCTTGGTCGCCCAGCACATTCCCCAGGCGTTTTACGCCAAAGGCAATTACTTCACCTTGGCCGGGCGCGCGCCGTTCAATCACCTGATTTACCCCGTGCCGCAAGCCGCTGGCCTGGGGGTGCATTTGACACTCGACTTGGGTGGCCAAGCCAAATTTGGCCCTGATGTGCAATGGGTGCCCCAGCCCGATGACATGGTGGTAGATGCCGCCCGGGGCGATGCCTTTTACGCCGAAGTGCGCCGCTATTGGCCAGGGTTGAAAGACGGCAGCCTGTTGCCGGGCTACGCTGGCATTCGCCCCAAAATTAACGCGCCGACCGAACCCGCGCGAGACTTTTTAATTCAAGGCCCCGCCGATCACGGCATCGCAGGCCTAGTCAACCTGTTTGGCATCGAGTCGCCTGGATTGACCAGTGCCTTGGCGATTGGGGATTTGGTGTCCGATTTGATTCGAGCAGCCTAATTCGTGCAAAACGGGCGCGAGAGTAGGCGCGGCAACGAAGACAGTGCTACTGGGAAGCTCTGCACAACCCCTCGCGGTTCGTGATAGTCCGGCCTCGGGCGGTCTGCGGCGTTGGTTTTCTTGCAAATATTCTCGATATTTGCTGCAAAAACCGCCTTGCATCCCATCCCGATCCGGCACTACACGATTCCGCGATGGGTTATGCAGAGCTTCCCCAGCACGGTAAGGCCAAGCAACGCCCTATCGCGGTTTTCTGGTCAAAATTTGCCGTTGACTAGGTACATGGCTATCCACGGCTGCCAAACGACGAGCGCCAAGCACACCATCATCATCACGATGAAGGGCACTGCCGCCTTGATAAGCAGGCCAAACGGCTGTTTGAAGGCTGACATGGCGACAATCAGGTTCAAGCCGACCGGTGGCGTCAGGTAGCCGATCTCCAGGTTCAAAATCATGATGATGCCAAACGTGACTTTGTCAAAGCCATAGGCCTCGGCCATCGGGGCCAAGAGGGGGGCCAAAATCAAAATCGCCTCGCCTGTGGTCATCAGGCAGCCCACGCCCAGTAGCAAAATATTAACCAGCAGCATGAACATCAGCGGGCTGCTGATGTAGCCCTGCATGAATTGCACCAAGCTGGTGGGCACGCGGTGTTCGATCAGGATGATGTTCAAACTCAAGGCAACCGCCAGCACCGGAAACAGCGAGCCGCCCAGTTTGGAAGCCTCTAGCACCACGTTGTAGAAGTCTTTGAGCTTCATTTCGTTGTGCACAAAGGTTTCAATCAAAATGGCGTAAACCAGCGCCACGGCTGCCGCTTCGGTCGCGGTGAAGAAGCCGCTGTAAATGCCGCCCAGCAAAATGACCGGCATCATCATGGCCCACACGCCGTTGCGCAGCGCCAGCGTGAGTTCGCTCATGCTGAACTTTTGCGACGGCATGTTGCGGTTGAACCAAACCGCATAAACGGCAAAAACCGCCAAAATCAATAAGCCGGGGCCGACACCCGCCAAAAACAGGTCGGTCACTGAGGCTTCGGTCACCAGGCCGTAAATAATCATCGGAATGGACGGCGGAATGATGATGCCCAAGGTACCGCCTGACATGATGGTGCCCAATGAGAACTTGTTGTCGTAGCCAGCGGCCCGCATGGCGGGGTACATCACCGTGCCGATGGCCAACATGGTGACGATGCTGGATCCCGAAATCGCCGCAAAAATACCGCAACTCAAAATCGCCGACACCGCCAGGCCGCCTGGCAAGGGGCGCGTGATGGCCGCCATGATGTCGATCAACCGCTTGGCGGTAGACCCTTGTGTCATGACGTTGCCGCACAAAATGAAGAGCGGAATGGACAAAATCAGCTCTTTGTCCAAACCGACCCACATGTCTTCGATGATGTAGTCCAACTGGCCTTTGCCCCAGGCAAATTGCACAAAGGCGCAAACCGACAGCAAAATGACGATCAGCGGCTGGCGCAGCAGCAACAGCAGCAACACCATCAGAATAAGAAGAATTGGGTAGCTCATTCTTGAAACTCCGGTGGCAAGGGGCGCAAAGCGGGCCACCTGGCGTACAAAAAGTAGCGCACCGAAGCTGACAAAAACCCCAGAGGAATCGCCAGTTGAAACGGCCAGACCGGCAAGTTGAACGCTTGTGCTCGCAGGCCAGCGGCCATCGTGGAACTGATGAAAACATAGCCGTAATAGGCCACACCCAGCATGAAAACTGCCGTCAGCAGGTCTGCCGCGCGGTCCATGGACGGGCCCCAGGCTGCGGGAATCCAGCCAAAACCGACGCGTGGCAGCAAATGGCTGCCAGTCGCGGTGGCAATGCCAATGCCGCAGAAACTGGCCAAAACCAGCGAGTAGACGGACAGCTTTTGAGCACCATAAACGCCCGTGGCGCCTTTGATGTTGAGCATTTTGTAGATGGGGCCTAGCACTTCGCGCCCGGCGACGTCCAAAATTAACAAAACGGCAATCAGGCCAAATGCCGACACGGCAACCAGGCATTCAGCCCGATGCCAGCCGTCCGCAAAACGACGCGCCCCAGCGGGGGCAGGGGCGAAAGTGGGGGTCATGGTTGCCCCGGTCTATTTGGTACAGGCTTTGATGCCAGCTTCCATTTGAGCAAAAAAGGCGGCGGGTTCGCCACCGGTTTCTTTGACGATTTGTGGGTAAACCGGCGCCATCACTTTGCGCCACTCGGCGCGCTGCTCCGGTGTCAGGGTGACGGCCTGGCCCCCGGCTTTTTCGTGCATGCCGAACAGCGTGTTTTCAAATCCGCGCACCTCGGTGCGGTACTGTGACGCCGGGAAGCGAGTGCCAGCGCGAACCAAAGCGTCCTGGTGGTCTTTGCTCAACTTGTCGTAAGTGCCCTTGTTCATTAGCGTCAAGCCCGGAGAGTCGTACATGCCGCGCGTCGCGACTGGTGCGACCTTGCTCAATCCTGAAGGCAACGCGTAGGTGATGGGCGTTAAAACCGCTTCAGCCAAGCCGGTTTGGAATGCGGGAATCCACTCCGGCAAGCCCAGCGGGTTGGGGTTGGCCCCGTTGGATGAGAAAAACAGTTGTTGCGTCTTATTGGCGTAGCTGGCCGCTTTGATGCCATTCAAGTCTTTGGGCGAGAGGTAAGGCTTTTTACCCCACAGGTCGATGTTGCCCACCTCAGTCCAGCCCAGAAACTGAATGCCTTTTTTGGCGAACAGGTCGCTCACAACTTTGGTCATGCTGGTGTCGAGCACACAGTCAAGCTCCGCGTTATTTTTAAAGAAAAAAGGCATACCCAGCAGGCCAATTTCAGGCACAACCAACGCGGCAGACCCGGCTGAGTAACCACCCATGTCGATGCGGCCCCGCGCCACCTGTTGCACGGTGTCTTGCTCGCTGCCCAAAGCGGAGGCAAAGAACGGCTGAATCTTCATCTCGCCCTTGCTTTCTTCCTCGACCGTCTTGGCATAACGGTTGATTTGCATGACCCACGGGTTGCCAGAGGGCGGCGCGCCCGAGCTGTAGCGCAGTTCAATCGGTTTGGGTTGCGCCTGGCTCAAAGCGGGTGCAACAAACAGCGTCAACGCGGCGATTACTGCCGAAAGCGTGCGCAGAGCGCTTTTTTGGGGTCCGTGTAGGGTTGAAAAAGCTATCGTGCGGTTCGTCAAGTTCATGGTGTTGTCTCCTTCTTTTTAAGTGCCTCGAATGGGCGGGAATGGATTAGCGCGGGAACTGCTGGTGGGCACTGGCGCAGTGACCGTTGCAAATTGTTTATAGCATTTCGGATGGCGAAAGGCCCTATCGTTTACGCGGGCTGCAGCCGGGCTAACTGGAACCCTGGCGACAGCAAGGCAGCGGTGTTGACCCAGTAAAACTTGTGGCCGCGCGGGAATCGCAAGCGCTCAGAAATTGGGGTTTTTGTTAAAAATTAACCTGCAGGTTCTTTTTTTTCTAAAACAGGAGAAAATCACCAAAATATGAATAAAAAGAGGCTCTAGCTCACGAATATATTCAATAGTTTGCTATATAATATATAGCACCTGTATCGCACGGTCGGTTGACCATCGCATGCACTGCGCGGCTTCAACAGTCCAGCTGAATCGCCTTCGCCGCTTGGGTCACCAAATCCGGCCCTTTGTAAATCAGCCCGGTGTAGATTTGCACCACATCGGCCCCCGCCTTGATTTTGCTGACCGCGTCTGCCGCGCTCAAAACGCCGCCCACGCCAATGATGGGAAAGCCTGCGCCCAAAGCGCTTCGCAGTTGGGCGATCACCCGGTTGCTCATGGCCAGCACGGGCGCGCCGCTCAGGCCACCTGCCTCTTGGGCATGCTTCAGGTGGGCCACTGCGTCCCGCGCCAAGGTGGTGTTGGTGGCGACCACGCCAAAGGCGTTGTTCACCTGGCCTTTGGCGTCCAGCCCGTAACGCCGTAGCGTGGCGGCAATCAACTGGACCTGGGTTTCATCCAGATCGGGCGCGATTTTGATGAAAATCGGCACCTTCTTTTTGTGCTTTTTGATCAGCGCCAGGCGTTTTGCGGCCAACGCCGACATCAGCGCGTCCAGTGCCTCGTCGCTTTGCAGGGCGCGCAGGTTTTTGGTGTTGGGGCTCGAAATGTTCACCGTCACGTAATCGGCGTGGGGGTAAACGCCTTCCAGGCCTATCAAATAGTCGTCGATGGCGTTTTCAATCGGGGTGGCGGCGTTTTTGCCAATGTTCAAACCCAGCAGCAGCGGCTTTTGGGAATCTGTGTCAGCCTGATTCGCCTTGGCGGCGCTGGCTTTTTTTCGCACACTCGAGCGCTGCACATTGGCGATAAAAGCCGCCAAACCGTCATTGTTGAACCCCAGGCGGTTGATCAACGCGTCAGCTTTGGGCAGCCGGAACATTCTGGGTTTGGGGTTGCCGCTTTGTGCCAGGGGCGTCACGGTGCCGACTTCGATAAAGCCAAACCCCATGGCGGCCAGGCCATCGATGCAGCGGGCATTTTTGTCAAGACCAGCGGCCAAGCCAACCCGGTTGGGAAAGAGCAGCCCCGCCAGTAGCACCGGGTCTTCAACGCGGGTGTTGCAAAAGGCGAGTTCCAGCGGCGTGCCCTGCACGGTGGCCAATCCGTGCAGGGTGATTTCGTGGGCGACTTCGGCATCCAGACCAAACAAAAAAGGGCGGGCGAGGGCGTAAGGCAGGAGTGACATTGGATAATTGAGTGGTTTTACTGATTGTCGCAAATGACCTCCACTCCTTCCGCAATGCCACCGTCATCATCAGTTTCAGCCGCATCGTCACATGCAACGCCTGCCTTGTCGCAAGACAAGCTCAAAACCCAAGTCGGGCTGGCCGCGTTGGCCTATGCAGTGCCCGGCGAGATCGTTGGGGTAGGCACCGGCTCGACCGTCAACAAGTTCATTGACGCACTGGGCACGATCAAAGGGCAAATCAAAGGCGCGGTGTCCAGCTCCGAAGCCAGCACGGCGCGGCTCAAAGCGCTGGGGATTGCGGTGTTTGAGGCCAATGAAGTGGGTGAACTGGCGGTTTACATTGACGGCGCAGATGAGATTGACGGCCAGGGCAACATGGTCAAGGGCGGCGGCGCAGCGCTGACGCGCGAGAAGATCATCGCCGCGCAATCGCGCCAGTTTGTCTGCATTGCTGACGAATCCAAACTGGTCGCGCAATTGGGCCGATTTCCGCTGCCGGTAGAGGTCATTCCCATGGCCAGCGCCCGGCTGATTCGCCAATTTGCCGCGCTGGGCGGCGTGGCCACGCTTCGCCTGAAAGACGGTCAAGCGCTGGTGACGGACAACGGCCAGCATATTTTGGACGTGACGGGTTTGCAAATTGCCGACCCGCTGGCGTTTGAAGTGATGGTGAGCCAGTGGCCCGGCGTGGTGACGGTAGGCGTATTTGCCAGGCAGCGCGCCCAAGTGTGCTTACTGGGCACACCAAACGGCGTTAAAACGCTATTGTTTTAGCAGCAAACTATCTATATTATTCGGGATCTAGAGGCTATTTTGAACGAATATTTGCCGAAAAACCCGATTTTGGATCGCCAAATACCCAATATGGGTATTTATTGCCCCCAAAAGGTCATTTTCGCCAAAATACGAATTAAATAGGTCATTAGCTCGCGAATAATATAGATAGTTTGCTATCAAATAAATTATTATCACTGACTAAGCTAAGTTTTCACCCGCAAATGCCCCACCACATTGCCTTCTTGCGAGCCATCAACGTGGCGGGTCGCTACCTGAAAATGGCCGACCTGGCCGAGCATTTCCGCAGCCTGGGGCACACCCAAGTGCAAACTCACATCAACAGTGGCAATGTGCTTTTTCAGCCGAAACCAGCCAAAAAAAGTCACGCGCGGGCTTTGGAAGCCTCGCTCGAAGCCGGGTTGGAGCCTTTGCTGGGTTTTAAATCTGAAGTTTTTGTGCGAACGGGTGCCGAAAGTCAGGCCATCGCCAAGCAAGCTTTGACGCATTTAGTCAAAACCCCATCGCTCAAAGAAGTGAATGTTGCTTTTTTGGCGTCCACGCTGACGACTTCGCAACAAGCCGATTTGCAGTCGTTGCAGACGCCAATTGACAGCTTTGTCTATGACCCGGCTGGCGGGCGAGAGATTTACTGGCTGTGCCACGTCAAGCAAAGCGACTCCAAGTTCTCCAACGCCGCGCTGGAGCGCAGGCTGAAAATTCGCACCACGTTCAGGCGCGCCACCATGTTGCAAGGGGTGTCGGTGTTGTTTGAAGCCCCTTCTTGACGCCCCTGCTCTAAATTGACCACGGCGAGCGCAGGTCATCATCAGATGTACCCGACAAAATTTGTCGGATATTGATATACTTGAACTTATTACTCAGATACGTGTCTAATAGACTGTTCAGTAATTAAATAACCAAGGAGTCACGCTATGCGTCTCACCACAAAAGGCCGCTTTGCGGTCACCGCGATGATTGATCTGGGCCTGCGTCAAAGCAATGGCCCTGTGACGTTGGCAGCCATCAGCCAACGCCAGCAAATTTCGCTCTCTTATTTAGAGCAGCTGTTTGGCAAGCTGCGCCGCCACGAGCTGGTGGAATCCACCCGGGGGCCTGGCGGCGGCTACACTTTGGCCCGCAAGGCTACCGACATCACCGTCGCAGACATCATTGTGTCGGTCGATGAGCCGATTGACGCCACCCATTGCGCAGGCAAAGAAAACTGCCTGGGCGAGGGCGCACGCTGCATGACGCACGACCTGTGGGCCTCATTGAATGTGCGCATGGTTGAGTTTTTGGACTCAGTCAGCCTGCAAAAACTGGTGGACGAACAGCTAGCCAAAGGCCTGTTGGTTGAAGACAAGCCCATGATCAAACGCGCCATTTCCGCCATGCCTATCATCAAGCCAATGCATTCCAATGCGCCGAATTCGGTGTTTGCCCTTGGGAATTCGTTTGCCAAGATGTAAGCAATGCAATTTATTTGCAAAGATGTAAGTACTGCAACCCGTTTGCCAAAATGTAAATTTATCCTCTGACATTTTTCAGCCAGCCTCTACCCAAAGACCCGCCAGCCATGAGCAACACCCCGCATTTCCCGATTTACATGGATTACAGCGCCACCAACCCGTGCGATGAGCGCGTGGTGGACGCCATGATTCCCTGGCTGCGCCAACATTTTGGCAACCCGGCATCGCGCAGCCACGCCTGGGGCTGGGAGGCCGAAGCCGCCGTCGAAAAAGCGCGCGAGCAAGTCGCCGCCCTGATTGGCGCCGACCCGCGCGAGATCGTCTGGACCTCGGGTGCGACCGAATCCAACAATTTGGCGCTCAAAGGCGCGGCAAATTTTTACAAAACCAAGGGCAAACACCTCATCACCGTCAAAACCGAGCACAAAGCCGTACTGGACACTTGCCGCGAGCTGGAACGCCAAGGGTTTGAAGTCACTTACCTTGACGTGCAAGACGACGGCTTGGTCAATCTGGATGCGTTCAAAGCCGCCATCCGCCCCGACACGATTTTGGCAAGCGTGATGCACGTCAACAACGAAATCGGTGTGATTCAAGACATCGTCGCGTTAGGCAAAATTTGCCGCGAAAAAGGCGTGATTTTCCATGTGGACGCAGCGCAAGCCACCGGCAGGGTTGACATTGACATGGCCACCTTGCCCGTCGATTTAATGAGTCTTACCTCGCACAAAACCTATGGCCCCAAAGGCATTGGTGCCTTGTATGTGCGGCGCAAACCGCGCATCCGCATTGAGGCCCAAATGCATGGCGGCGGGCATGAGCGCGGCATGCGCTCGGGCACCTTGCCCACCCACCAGATCGTTGGCATGGGCGAGGCTTACCGCATTGCCAAAGAAGAAATGCATGCTGAAAACATTCGCATTCAAGCCCTGCATGACCGCATGCTGGCGGGTTTGAAAGACGTGGAGCAAGTGTTTATCAATGGCCACATTGACAAACGCGTGCCGCACAACCTGAACATGAGCTTCAATTATGTTGAAGGCGAGTCGCTGATCATGGGCATCAAAGGTTTGGCGGTTTCAAGCGGTTCGGCCTGCACGTCGGCGTCATTGGAGCCCAGTTACGTGCTGCGCGCCTTGGGCCGCAGCGACGAATTGGCCCACAGCAGCCTGCGCATGACGATTGGCCGCTGGACCACCGAAGCGGACATTGACTACGCAATCGACACCATCAAAGTCAACGTCGCCCGCTTGCGAGAATTAAGCCCCTTGTGGGACATGTACAAAGAAGGCATCGATATCAGCACGATTCAATGGGCGGCGCATTAAAAGTTCAAGAGGTAAACCAAATGGCATATTCAGAAAAAGTTGTTGATCACTATGAAAACCCCCGCAACGTCGGCAGCTTTGAAAAAGGCGACGACAGCGTAGGCACCGGCATGGTGGGCGCACCGGCTTGTGGCGACGTGATGAAGCTGCAAATCAAGGTCAACCCATTGACAGGCGTGATCGAAGACGCACGCTTTAAAACCTACGGTTGCGGCTCGGCCATTGCGTCAAGTTCGCTGGTGACCGAATGGGTCAAAGGCAAAACGCTGGACCAGGCGGCAGCGTTGAAAAACAGCGAAATCGCTGAAGAACTGGCCTTGCCGCCAGTCAAAATTCATTGCTCCATTTTGGCCGAAGACGCCATCAAAGCCGCTGTGGACGACTACAAGAAAAAACACGCTTTGGCGGCGGCGCATTAACCGCCTGTTCACTATTTATTTGCACAATGAGCTGCTGCAGTCTCATCGGCAAACCAGCTTGAATTGGCCTCAGTTTTTGGGGCCTGGGCGTTTACCTGAATTTAGCAAACAACATGTCCGTCACCGTCACTGAAGCTGCTGCCCGGCACGTTAACCGTTACCTTACCAAACGCGGAAAAGGCGTGGGCGTGCGCTTGGGTGTTAAAACCACGGGCTGCTCGGGCCTGGCTTACACCCTGGAATACGTGGACGAACTGGCCCCCGAAGATTTAGTGTTTGAAGAGCATGGCGTCAAAGTGCTGGTAGACCCCAAAAGTTTCGCCTACATCGACGGCACTCAGTTGGACTTCACCCGTGAAGGGCTGAACGAAGGCTTCAAATTCAACAACCCCAATGAACGCGACAAATGCGGATGCGGTGAATCATTCAGGGTTTGACGTGCGACGGTGCGAGTGCGAGTTGGATAACGAATGCAGTGGCGAACGCGGCGGTTTGAGATGGCTGACGTGAAGCAACAAGCCGTCCCGTCAGGTGCTGAGACCGCCTGCGTGGTCGTGGTTGAGTCGAGCCCGTTGGACGATCAAGTAGCGCCCTTGCTGGTCGAGCTTGACGCCTACCTCTACCGCCAGTACCCGGTCGATGAATTTCCACCCGAAATTAACCATATTCTTGAGCCCAAGGCTTTGGCGCAACCGTCGGTTACTTTTTTGGTCGCTTGGGCCTTGCAACCTGGTGTTTCGGAGCGTGCCGCGGTAGGTTGCGGCGCAGTCCGGCGCATGACGGACGAAGCGGGCGCTTATGGCGAAATCAAACGCATGTTCGTCAAGCCCGAAGCCCGCGGCCAGCGCATTGCAGAACAAATTTTGACGCAACTTGAAGGCGTGATGCGCGCCGAAGGAATTCGACGTGTTTTGCTTGAAACCGGCACCCGCCAACCTGAAGCGCAGCGGCTGTATGCGCGTTGCGGCTACGCGGTGCGTGGCGGGTTTGGTGGTTATTCAGAAGACTTTGTCAGCGTTTTCATGGAGAAAACGCTGTGACCGCGTCAACTTTGCCGAGCCTGCCGAGCCTGCCCAGTCTGAAATCCTCAGATTTTGAACTGTTCGGTCTGGAGGCCCAATTTGCCCAAGACCGCGCGACCATTGACTCGCGCTGGAAAGATTTGCAGCGCGAGGCGCACCCCGATAAATTTGCTGCCCAGGGCGCTGCTGCCCAGCGCGTGGCCATGCAATGGTCCGTGCGCATCAATGAGGCCTACCAGCGCCTCAAAGACCCGCTGAAACGTGCCGCCTACCTGTGCGAATTGCAAGGCGCACCGATTCGCGCCGAAGACAATACCGCCATGCCCGCAGAGTTTTTAATGCAGCAAATGGAGTGGCGTGAATCCCTGGACGATGCCCGCTCAGAGGCCGAGCTTGAGAACCTGAACCAGGTGCTGGATGCCTCGCGCAAGCAGATTTTGGGGCAAATCGAACTGTTGTTGGACACCCAGAAAGCCCCCGCATTGGCGGCAGGGCAGGTCAGGGCGCTGATGTTCGTGGAGCGGTTTGCCCGTGATGTAGAAGAACGATTTGAAAAGTAAAAATGGCGTTATTACAAATTTCTGAACCGGGCCAATCGCCCAATCCCCACGAGCGGCGCATCGCTATTGGCATCGACCTTGGCACCACGCATTCGTTGGTGGCGGCCGTGCGCAGTGGCCATGCCGAATGTCTGCCTGATGCTCAAGGCCAAGTGCTGTTGCCCTCGGTCGTGCGCTACATGGCGGGCGACAAACGCCAAATTGGCTTTGAGGCGCTGCAGGCCGTTGCCACAGACCCGGAAAACACCATTGCATCAGCCAAGCGTTTCATGGGTCGCAGCCTTGCTGACGTGAAAGACGCCGCCAAACTGCCCTACCGTTTTATCGACCACAAAGGCATGCTGGGCCTCCAAACCGTGCAAGGCGAAAAGTCGCCGGTGGAGGTCAGCGCCGAGATTTTGGCCACCTTGCGTTACCGGGCGGAAGACAGCTTCAACGACGATATTTTTGGCGCCGTCATCACCGTGCCAGCTTATTTTGACGACGCCCAGCGCCAGGCCACCAAAGACGCCGCCAAACTGGCTGGCCTCAATGTCTTGCGACTCATCAACGAGCCCACCGCTGCGGCCATTGCCTACGGGCTGGACAACGCGTCTGAGGGCGTTTACGCCATTTACGACCTGGGTGGCGGGACCTTTGACATTTCGATTTTGCGGCTGACCCAAGGCGTCTTTGAGGTGATTGCCACCGGTGGCGACTCCAGCCTGGGCGGTGACGACTATGACCAATTGCTGGCCGACTGGGTGCTGGCTCAGCACGGTGTCCCTGCCACCAGCCCAGGTGACAAAGCTGCTATCAAAGTTGCTGCACGCGCCTGCAAAGAGGCCTTGTCTGCGGCCAGCCACGCCACGTTGAGTGTCACCTTGAGCACCGGGCAGATTGACCGGGTCGTTGACAACGCAGTTTTTGAAGACATTACGCAAGCGTTGACCCTGCGCACTATGTCTGCCGTGCGCAAAGCCTTGCGCGACGCCAAACTAAGCCCAGCCGATGTGCAAGGCGTTGTCATGGTGGGTGGCTCAACCCGCATGCCGCAGGTGCGTCGCGCCGTGGCGGCCTTTTTTGACAAAGAGCCTTTGGTCAACCTGAACCCCGACGAAGTCGTGGCCTTGGGTGCGGCCATTCAGGCCAACCAGCTGGCGGGTAACAACCCGGCAGGTGATTTGCTGCTGCTCGATGTGATTCCCCTGTCGCTGGGCATTGAGACCATGGGCGGCCTGGCCGAGCGCATAGTTCCGCGCAACCAGACCATTCCAACCGCCATGGCGCAAGACTTCACCACTTACAAAGATGGTCAAACTGCCTTGGCTTTGCATGTAGTGCAGGGCGAACGCGATTTGGTGGCTGACTGCCGCAGTCTGGCGCGTTTTGAGTTGCGTGGCATTCCGCCGATGGTGGCCGGGGCCGCCCGCATCCGCGTGACTTTCACGGTCGATGCCGATGGGCTGCTGAACGTGTCCGCGCACGAACAGGTCAGCGGCGTGCAAGCCCAAGTCGATGTGAAACCCAGCTACGGTCTGGGCGATGACGTGATTGCCAAGATGTTGCAAGACAGCTTCAGCACGGCCCAAATCGACATGCAAGCCCGCGCCTTGGCAGAAGGCCGAGTCGATGGGGAGCGCATGCTGCTGGCCATAGCCAGCGCCTTGTCAGCCGATGGCGACATGTTGACCAGCGCCGAAAGGGCGTGCATAGATGTTTTGACCCTCAAGCTACAAAACGCGGTGGCCACCTCGACCGTCGCAGCCGAGATCGAAGCCGCCACCAAGGCCTTGGCAAATGGCACCGAGGCGTTTGCCGCAGCACGCATGAACAGGGGTATTCAAACCGCGTTGGCGGGCAAAAATATCAGTGCGGTCTAATCGAATCAAAGCCAAGCCGAGCAAAGTCATGCCCATTATCAAAATACTGCCCCACCCCGAACTTTGCCCCCAAGGTGCCGAAATCAGCGCGCCTGCGGGCACCTCCATCTGCGAAGCGCTGCTGGACAACAAAATCGACATAGAACATGCCTGCGACATGAGCTGCGCCTGCACCACCTGCCACGTCATCGTGCGCGAAGGCTTTGCTTCATTGAACGATTTGGATGAAAACGAAGAAGATTTGCTGGACCGGGCTTGGGGCCTCGAACCGAATTCGCGCCTTTCATGCCAGGCATTTTTAGCGCAAAAAGACGTGACCGTTGAAATTCCGAAGTACACGATTAACCACGCTAAAGAGTTGCATTGAAACCTGCCAGAGTCGCTGATTTGGAACATTCCCCGGTGTGACGACGACACTGCAAACCTTCATTATTGAATCGAGTCATGCGTCAAATATTTCTGGACACCGAAACCACCGGCCTGTCACCTGACCAAGGCGACCGCGTGATTGAAATTGGCTGTGTAGAGCTGGTCAACCGCAAGCTGACTGGAAATAACAAGCATTTTTACCTGAACCCGGGGCGCGACAGCCATGAAGAAGCGCTCAAAGTGCACGGCATTACCACCGAGTTTTTGCGTGACAAGCCTAAGTTTGAAGCTGTCGCCAGCGAGTTGTTGGACTACCTGCAAGGTGCTCATATCGTCATTCACAATGCGCCGTTTGACTTGGGGTTTTTAAACAAAGAACTGGAACTGGTGAGCCGACCTATTCTGAAAAAATTTGTCGCCAGCGTGACGGACACTTTGGCAATGGCCAAAGAAATGTACCCTGGCAAACGCAATGGCCTGGACGCGCTGTGTGACCGGATGGGTGTGGACAATTCTGGGCGTACCCTGCACGGCGCGTTGCTGGATGCCGAACTCTTGGCCGACGTTTACATCAACCTCACGCGTGGGCAAGATGCGTTGCTGATGGACGCCCCCACTGAAAATGCCAAAGGCGCGAAGCTCGCCAAAGTCAACTTTGCCGCTTTTGAATTGACCGTGCTCTTGCCCAGTGAATCGGAAATCGCGGCCCATGATGAAGTTTTGAAGCAAATTGACAAGTCCAGCGCTGGCAAAACCGTTTGGCGCCTTGCAGCTGCGGCATGAGCGGGCCATTCGTGCGGCCTTATCACCCATTAAGCGTGGCATAATACAAGGCTGGTTGCAGTAGCGGCAACAGCTTGTGACCCATTCAATTTGAGCGAGTCATCCAAACATCGGGCGGTTAGCTCAGGGGTAGAGCACAGCATTCACACTGCTGGGGTCGGAGGTTCGAAACCTCCACCGCCCACCAAATTGAATTGATACCAAGGTCTTGCGAGTAATCGGAAGGTTTTTTTTGTGCACACGGCAGGAAAGTTCCGAATAGCACCTGCCGCTTTCGCTAAATCAATTTCTGGGCACCCCACAGGGCAACGTAATAATAGACACCGGGCACATCCCATGGTTCCTTGAACCCGGTCAACCAAGGCGACAGCGCCCACCCAGTAAGATTTTCCAGGCTGGATGTTGTGGTACGGCGAATCCCTCAACAGGTTGCGGAAATCCTCCTCCTTTGCGGGGTCGCCATATTCGTCCACCCATAATTCGCCACCGGTGAATTTGTCAAAGCACAGCATGTCCATCACGCCAAACTGGGCCAGTGCGGCGGCAATCAAATCTGGCTGCTGGTTCACCACTGCGTCAACCAGCAGGCCGTCATTTGATGCGCCCTGACTGGCCATATTCGCCGCCGCGAATGTAGGCCACAGCAAATACACCGCCTTGTTCAACCCTCGCGAGCTTCTCGGGCGCAAAACCAGGCGGGTCGACCAGGCCATACCCGCCGCATGCATTCAGCAGGGTGGGTGCAGGGCCGGTCACATCTTTGCGCCGCACGATAAACATCGGCAAGCCGGTGCCGTCCTTTGACTTGAAGAAGCGCTGTTCCACCGCGATGCGGGTGAGGTCGATGGCAACTTTTGCCTCGCTCCAGACGCGTGAGGTGTTGGCCGTAACATCGTATTGAAAGATAGTGCCCGTGAAGTTAAAACTGGAAAAACCGAATAAGGTTTCCTTATCGATCAGCCCGCCGGAAAAGCCAATACCCGCAACAATAAATTTGGATTCATGTTGTACAACTAGCGAGTAGGGGTGACGCGTTCAAGTGTGTGACCACGGGTCGTAGCTGCCAAAGCGCCACAGATGACCTTCAACATCAAAGCAACTGAAACCCCGACCGCCATAATCTTCGTCCCTGATCTCCATGGCGATCTTGGCTCCGCCAGCTTTGGCGCGTGTGTAAGCGGCGTCGGCATCCGCCACCACGACATACGTGGATTGCGTTTGACCGCCTCCGATTTCATCAGGCTGCTTCATCAACCTGCCAAATTCGGTCTCGTTTTCAAGAGCCGAACCCAGCATGATCATCCCGTTACCGATGCTCAGCTGTGCATGGGCAACAGTGCCCTCGTTGTTTGGCACAACCAGATGCTTTTCAAAGCCGAATGCCTGGCACAACCACTCGATGGCAACTGGTGCGTCACGGTAACGAAGGACTGGGATAAGCGTGGCCTTCGTGTTTTTAACTAGATTAGACATGGTGACCCTTTAATTTTGTTGAGCGGCCATGAAACCGCCGATAAAGATGCTCAAGAATAAATATGAATTGCACGGAGGGATACCAATAGCGAATCATTTGTCGTCCAGCTTCGGGTACCAATCCGTTCCGCGCCCTTCGGGCGTGGTGTCGAGAATCGTCCAAAGCGCTGACATGTCCGGCGCGTCATGCGAGTCCTGGCCGGGGTCGGCGGTCTCCTTGCCGCTTTCGCCACGCCAGAAGTGCCGAATAACGTCGTCCTTCCGGGTAAAGACGTTGTAGCCGGGCATGTCGGCGTCCTCGGCGCTGACGTAGTCGCGCGTGTAGTCGCCGCTCGGGTCAGCGTAGAGCTGAAGGTTCACCCAGCCGCGCTCTTTGCCGTAAGCCAGGATGCGTTCGATGGGTGAGCGGGCCGTCATCACAAACGCTGCACGTTGCTTGATGTGAGGCGCAATACCGTCCCAGGCGCTCATCTGCGACGTGCACATCGGACAGCCCGCCTTGCGCTGCGGCCCGTACATGAAGCTGTAGATTACCAAGGTGTCTTTGTCGCCGAACAGCTCGGCAAAGCCGACAGCGCCATCTTTGCCGTCAAAGCGGTAGTCCTTCATGACCTCTCCACCTGGTGGTAGTGCGCGGCGCTGCTGTGCCACCCGCACGATGTGGCGTCTGAGCTCGATCTCTTCAGCTGCCAAGGCATCGCGCGCCTGCCGGTAGGCCTTGCTTTCGTTCAGAACATGGGCACCGT
This sequence comes from Rhodoferax sp., assembly GCA_031386665.1. Taxonomy (GTDB): domain Bacteria; phylum Pseudomonadota; class Gammaproteobacteria; order Burkholderiales; family Burkholderiaceae_C; genus JANYCG01. The sequence goes on from JANNCN010000047.1 coordinate 72,706, forward strand.
TTGCCATCACCATTTCGGTTGCGAGCTTTAGTTTCGTCGCTTCAGTCATAGTCGTCTCCATTCAGGTACTTAGTCATTTATCTATTGCAAGAATTAGCCAAGGCGTGCCAAATCGGTCTGTGACGATGCCGAACGCCGATGACCAGGCCACATCGCTCAATGGGGTAACTGTCTGGCCACACTGGGAAAAGGTGTCAAAAATTTGCCGCGTTTCAGCAGCAGTCTTCACGTGCAGCGCGATGTTGAAGCCTTGCATTGGCCTGTACTCTGCTTCAGGCACATCGTTGCCCAAGATCGCGTAGTCGCCGATTTGAAGCTCTGCGAATCTGATCTGGTCAGAAGCCGCTGTGCTGGAGCCTGGTGGCAATTTGACATTGCTTCCGCCAAAAGTGTTCATGACGGAAATCTTGCTGCCAAGTACCTTTTCATACAGCTCGAATGCCTCGCGACATTGGCCTTTGAAAGCTAGTTGAGTCATGACTTGCATGCTGTTCTCCTTAATCAACAAAGCCGCAGCGGACGCCTTACCGCGTTGAGTGCAGTCCAAACATATTGCCTTCGCTGTCAATGCCCAGCGACATGAATCCGTACTCACCAATCGATGTTTTCACTTTTTGGATCTTTCCGCCGCTGGTTTTCACACGGCTTTCCTCAACTGCACAGTCATCGCAGGTGAAGTAGACCAGCGTGCTGTTGCCGCCTGAGGCGAAGCCATTCATTTTGACCAAGGCACCACCTGCACCCACTGCGCCGCCTTCGCTAGCAAAGGCCCACATTTCTAAATCCGGGCTCGGGAGACGCTCAAGCTTCGTTTGCAACACGGTTTCGTAAAATGTCCTGGCGCGTCTCGTGTCTTGAACGTAGATTTCGAACCATCCAACAGGGTTAGTCTTCATCAAAATACTCCTTCATAACATCCACTGATTGAGTTCCTCGGCGTGTGTCACTTGTAGGCCAACTTCGGTTCGAAATCACCGCGTCCTTCGGGTGGCAGATCAAGCGTGTTCCACAGCGAATCCAGCGCGTCGTTGTGGCGGTACTCCTGACCGGGCTCGGGCGGTACGTACAGCAGCTCAGACCCCCAGAAATGGCTGATCACTTTGCCGCGCCGTTGGAACACATTGAGCATGGGCATGTCCCACTCTTCACCGTCTTTGAACTTTTGCTGCTTGAGGACTGAAGCAGACAAGCCCGATGATTCGCCGAAATAGTCACGGTCAAACAACACCGGCCGTAGGCAGTGCCCTGCGCTGTGCAGCGACGCGTTCAATCTGGCGGCGCAATGCCATCTCTTCTTTCAGCAGCTTGTTTCGTGCTGTCCGCTAGTCGGCTGACTCTTCCGGAAATTGCAGGTGGGCGAGGTCATTGAGATCAAAGTCCATCACGCATCCCCACGAACGGTGCCAACCCATTTACCAAATGCAAGCATGAAGTCCGTCAGAATCTCGCCCGATTTCGCATCGATAACCTCGCCCTTGGCATTCACCAGATCACCTGCATTGCTGATGTAAGCCTCTGGCTGCTGCATGGCTGGCATGTTGAGGTAGACAAACGTCTGGCGCAGCGCGTGATTGGCGGCCATGCCGCCGCTTGAGTAGGGCGTGACGCTGACGAGGCCTGCTGGCATACCGTCCCACAGGTTGCTGCCCTGGGGCCGTGATGCAACGTCAATCGCATTTTTGAGATGACCGGGAAAAGAGCGGTTGTATTCCGGCGTGAAGAACAGCACAGCGTCTGACTTCTTGACTTCGGCCCGAAAACTCGTCCACTCAGCGGGCGGCTTGTCGTCCAGATCCTGGTTGTAGTGCGGCAAGTTACCAATTTCAACAAAGCGGCACTGCATGGCTTTGGGCGCTCGCGCCATTGCCGCAATCGCTATGCGGCGGGTGAATGATTCTTTTCGCAGGCTGCCGACGATCACGGCTACCGATACTGTCTTGGTCATGATGGCTCCTTTGGAGGGTGGTTTGGTTGGTTGTTTGCTGGCTTTGAGGTGACGAACTTTTCATTGGGTGCATCGAAAAAATCAATCAGCACTTCAACATCTTTATCAACCCAGCCGTGCCCGAGGAAAAGCGCCCGGAAGTCTTTGGCCAAAAACTTCTCGAAAGCCGACTTCAGGTTGGGCGTTCCGAAGGACTCGTGCCACTGTCGGGATATTTCTGTATTGGTTTCAATGTTCATAAATGCTCCCAAAGACTAAGACATTCGCCCGGCGTTTTCGTCAATGTTTTGCTACCTTCGTATCCATCGGCGATTCGGTGTGAAGCACACACTGCCAGCGGTTGCTCAAGTGAATCCAAGTAGATGTATCCGACATGTCCTGCGTTTTACTTTGACGGCCATCCCGCGCGCCAACAGACTGCTTGACGTGGTAAGTCATAACGGCTGTCGTTGCGGTCGGGAACATGACTTCGACGTCGCTTAATGCAAAGGACTTCACGACCATCGGCCCTTGCTCTGCCATCTTTCGATAGCCCGCATGGTCGAACTTCATCGCCCCATGCGCAGTTGACATCATTGCCGGGTCATGCAGCAACTGCAAGGCGGCGTCGGTGTCCTGGTCAACCATCGACTGCCAGAACTTTGTTTCTAGGTCGATGAGTGTCTTTGATGGTGTTGTCATTAATTACTCCGATAGTTGCGATATAAATAAAGATAGTTTGGGGGCTGACCCCAGTTCAAGACATTAAAGTTATTCACCCGCGCAGCGCAGCCTCAATCGTCGCGATGGCAATTTTCTTCATTGGCATCATTGCCTCGAACGCGCGGTGCGCCGCGGTCGGGTCGGGGCCGGTGACCGCATCGAGCAGCACGCGCGGAGTAATCTGCCAGGAAACGCCCCACTTGTCCTTGCACCAGCCACATTGGCTTTCCTGCCCGCCGTTGTCGACGACGGCGTTCCACAAGCGGTCGGTCTCTGGCTGGTCATCAGTGGCGATCTGAAATGAGAATGCCTCGCTTTGCTTGAACTGCGACCCGCCATTGAGGCCAACGCATGGAATGCCGCAGACGGAGAATTCCACTGTCAGCACGTCGCCCTTTTTTCCAGAAGGATAGTCAGCTGGAGCGTATCGAATCGCGTTGAGCGCGCTGTCGGGAAAAGTCTTGGCATAGAACCGCGCAGCTGCTTCAGCGCCGCCCTCGTACCAGATACAGATTGTGTTTTTGTTAGGCATTGTCATTTCCTTTCAGTTAGCTTTTCGGTGTGCATGACCTACTTCCATTTCAACGGTGGATATCAGGCTTTTGACGCTTCGACATTCACCATCCACGGCACACCAAACTTGTCAGTCAGCATGCCAAAGGACGAGGTCCAGAACGTCTTTGCCAAAGGCATCGTCACGATTCCGCCTTCACCAAGCGCGGTGAAAATACGTTTGGCTTCTCCATCGTCGGCCACCTCAATGGCAAGCGTCACGCCCTTGAACTGGGCTGGTGCCTCGCCTATGCCGTCATCAGCCATCAGCTCGGTTTCGCCAATGCGGAAGGAGGCGTTCATGACTTTCTCTTCCCAGCCGGGCGGCCCTTTCATGTCTGCTTCAGGGCTCTCCTTCCAGCGCATCAAACCGGTGACTTGCGCGCCAACGGACTTTTTATAGAACTCCAGCGCCTCTTCGCAGCGACCGCCAAAAGTTATGTAGGCTTGAACTTTCATGATGAACTCCTTGGACAAACAGGGAAAAGTGAATGGGGAAGGATGAATGGGAAACGTTTAGGCTTAGACGTGCAGCGTGGGACGGTAGATCAGCTCTTGAATATTGCCGTCGAGCGTCCGACACTCGACGATCTCGAGATCGAAGTCCGCTGCTCCCTTGAAGACGGGTTTGGTACCGGTTTTGCCCGAGATAACCGGGAAGACCGTGACCCGCACGCGGTCAACGAGGCCGGAGGCCATCAGCGCCCGATTTAACGTGATGCTGCCGTGCGAGCGCAACGGCACTTTGGACTCCTTCTTGAGCCGGGCGACGATGTCGACGGCATCACCGTTCATGATGGTCGCATTTGGCCAGTCCACGGGGCCTTTTAGCGTGGATGACACCACCGTCGCTGGCATGGTTACCATCCGGGAGACCCACGGGTCGCGCACGTCGGACTTTCCAGTGCTCGCAGCCAACATCTCCACAAATAGTCGGAATGTGGTGGCCCTGAAGACCATCAGCTGCTCGCCGTCGAACGAGGCGAGACGCCTGCCAAGCAGCTCGGGGCCTTGCTTGCCCCAGTAGCCGCCCCAGTCGCCGTCTGGGCCGTAAGAGCCGTAGCCGTCAAGCGTAGAAAAGATGTCGAAAGTGTAGGTAACGGTCATGACGCTCTCTTCAATCAATCAAGCATCCAGCAGCACCTCAAAGCCGCCGAAAATCATGCGTTTGCCGTCGAACGGCATGTCGTCGCCCATCTGCTTCATACGTGGGTCTTTCATGAATTTGTCATTGCCCTTGTCGCGCGTCTCCTTCGAGGGCCACTCGATCCACGAGAACACCACTGTCTCGGTATTTTTGGCCTTTACTGCCATCTTGAAATCGGTCATCTTGCCGTCGGGGACATCGTTGCCCCAGCACTCCACGACGCGTGTGGCGCCATGTTCCTTGAACATCGCAGCGGATGCGGTCGCGACCCTTCGGTACTCTTCTTTCTTGCTGCTTGGCACAGCAACCACAAATCCATCGATATAACTCATGTCGTTTCTCCTTGTAAATTGATTGACTGCATGGGGTTGTAACGTCTGCGGGGCTTTCGTCAGGCCCGCGCTGGGATAGCAAGGATGGCGCGCATTATTTATTGAGAGCTGCTTCCAACTGCGCCTTGTTCATGACTGATCGCCCCTTGATGCCGCGCTGCTTCGCCTCGTTGCGAAGTTGCGCCACAGTGCGGCCACCTGCACCTTTATGCGACCTGATGCCGCCACGTCGTCCCGCTGGCATGTCGTTGACCGATGATGCGCTGGCCACAACCGATTCGCCATGCTGAGCGCGCTCTTTGTTGACGGTGCGAGCCGCGATTTCTTCAGCGAGTGGCTCGCTCTGGCCGCGTGCGGGCACGCTGTCTTTGATGTGTTGGTATTGGCGCCTGCGCTTTGCGCTCCATTCGGTTGATGGCATGGTGTTGGCTTTCAAATGGAATCAGTAGGCGGCATTCACAGCAACTTCGTGTGTGCGATGGCGTACACAGCTTTCATTGTTTTGTAAAACTTCGATGCAGCCTCTATTCCCGCGATGGCCTTGCTCGTCGACGGCTTAACTGAGACAGCATGGCAAAACGAATGACGCTGTTGAGCAAGCCCAACGCACCGCAAAACGCCAGCAAAACCATCAACTCTGGCATGGCACGCAGCAACATGACGGGCTCAAAATAGCGCCCCGTTTGCAACGCCAGCAGGCGCCGCAGCCCGAGCAGCAAAAAAACGGGAAAGAGTGGCCACAGCAAGCCCCAACCCAACTTCCAGCGTGGTGCATTGGCGGCCCGCGCCTTCCATCGGGGCAACCGCAGCAGCCTCCAGACAGCCAAGCCGGCAATCAGGGCTGTCAATACCACAAGGCCACGTCCCAACTCTGGCAGTGTGATCTTGGACGTCACCGAAGCTTGACCCATCAAGACGGCGACCAGCCCGCTTTATAGATCAGGGAACGCGCCCATTGTTTCCGTAAGCGCCTAGGCGTTGTGCGCGCTTCGCCATATCTGCGAACAAAAACCACTTGGTCACCCTGCGTGATGGCCACCGCCAGACCTGGAATGCGATGGCGTGCCATTTGAGCGACGACGAAGCGATCTACCGCAGTCGCATCAAATGGCCAGGCAACCGGTGAACTTGGCGCGCCTGCCGCTGCTGCGAGCGTCAAAATTGAGAGGCTTGCAAATGTCGCAACTCGCAGCAACGCCGGTTTGATCATCGCGTTCCCCTCGCGCGGACCGGCAGGCTACGAAGGCTTCGAAATTTCCGTCAACGCCTTGGCAGTTGGCCGCATCTCACTGCTGTCCACCGCGAAGTCGCCCAGCGCCACGATGCCCACCAAGCGCTTATCGCGGTTGACGACCGGTAGCCTGCGCACTTGGTGGTCGCTCATGATGAGGGCGGCCTTTTCTACGGAGTCATCCTCATACGCCCATGCCACGCCTTCAGACATGACCTGTCGAACTTTGGTGTCGGCGCCCAAACCCTTGCCAATTCCGCGAATTGCGATGTCGCGGTCTGAGATTGTCCCGATCATTCGGTCGTCTTCAGCGACTGGCATCATGCCGAAATCGCCCGCACCCATCTGTTGCGCCGCCTCGCCGATCGTCATGTCGGGGCTGACGACTTTCACGTCCCGGCTCATCAGGTCTTTAAGCTGTTGCATGGTGGCTCTCCTTTTTACCAACGGGTTGGGTCACGCCGTCACCGTTCGGATCGTCCGGCAGCAGGTCGGGCGTGGGGCCTCTGTCAGGGTCTACTGGCAAAGGCAATTCATCTGGCTCGGCCTCGCGCTGGGGTGGCACATGGGTTTTTGGCACGGTGAAACGGGTCATATCAATTCCTTTCGATACCGGTTGATTGGAGGGTGGTGATGGGCAAAGGCAGAGTTGCCAGGGCAGTGCAACTTTGCCCGGGGAAGGGGGTTAGCGTCTGTTCGAAAGCGAACACAGCAAAACCAGCGACTTTGGCCTTGAAATCCTCACGTTCAGCAAGGCTTGGCCAAAATTTACGCCCTTCCGACTTGTTACTATTTGGCGCAATTTAATTCAGAACTGAGTTTTTTTGCACAACCGTATGAAAACACCTTCGTCAAAGTTTTTCAGCAGGCAGTTCATTGCATTGGGGGCGCTGCTGTTGGCGTCAACTGCGCCATTGCAATTGGCGGCCGCTGAAAGCGCGGGCTTGCAGCCCTGCCGCGTAGCCGGCTTTCGCACTGCCGTTCAGTGTGGTTCGATTCAGCGCCCGCTAGACCCCAGCCAACCCCAGAGCGTGAAGATTGACGTGCATTACGTGGTCGTGCCCGCACTGGCGCGGCGCAAGCTGCCAGACCCGGTGTTTTTGTTGGCGGGTGGGCCGGGGCAAAGCGCCATCAGCGTTGGCCCAGGGTTGGCGCGGCTGATGACGCGCTTGAACAACCGGCGCGATTTGGTGTTTGTTGACCAGCGCGGCACGGGCCAATCTGCGCCCCTGGTGTGTGACGATGACAAGCAAGCCACGCTGGCGCAGCAAATGAGCACCCCATACCGCGATGCGCAATTGCGCGAATGCTTGGCAAAACTACAAAAGCTGCCCTACGGCGATTTGCGGTTTTTTACCACCCCGCTGGCTATGCAAGACTTGGATGCCGTGCGCCAAGCCATGGGTGCGCCCAAGGTCAATTTGGTCGGTGGGTCTTACGGCACGCGGGCTGCGCTGGAGTACTTGCGCCAATTTCCGCAGGCCGTTCGGCGCAGCGTGATCGACGGCGTGGCCCCGCCCGACATGGCATTGCCCGCCAGCGGTTCGGCCGACAATCAAGCCGTTTTGGATGCGCTTTTGGCGGCCTGTGACAAAGACTCCGCGTGCAGCAAAAATTACCCCCGGTTGAAGGCTGACTGGGCGGGCTTGCTGGCGCAAATGCCCAAAGTCGTGCAACTGGCGCATCCGCTGGACGGAAAAATTGAAACCGTGACGATGACGCGCGACGGCTTGCTTTCGGCATTGCGCGGCCCCTTGTACTCGCCCGCGCTGGCGTCAGCTTTGCCCTTTGCTATCACCCAGGCGGTCGGGGGCAGGTACGAAGCGCTGATTGCATTGGGCTTTGGCTTTGGCAGCAAAGGCCCCGGCAAAATCGCCGTGGGGATGCACTTTTCAGTGGTCTGCGCTGAAGACCAGCCCCGCGTGGCCACGTCTGCTGAGGTAACGGGACGCGACTTTGGCTCGAAATTGGGCCAAATGTACGCCGACACCTGCGCCTATTGGCCAAAGGGTGCAGTGCCGAATGGGTTTTACAACGTGGCAACCAGCACCTCGCCCATTTTGTTGTTAAGTGGCGGGCTCGACCCCGTCACCCCCGTTCGCCACGGTGCGCGCATGGCCAAAGCCCTGGGTGCCAAAGCGCAGCATGTGGTGGTGGCCAACGCGGGACACGGTGTGATGGGGCTTGATTGTGTGCGCGACGTTCTGTTTCGCTTTATTGACGCGCCAGACGACGCCACCGCCTTGGCCAGCGACGCGAGTTGCGCCAAAAATATACCAAGGCCCGGCACTTTTGTTCCGGTGTCTCGTGTTGAGGGAGCCGCGCAATGATCCAAATCGACCATTTGGCAAAGTCGTTTGCAGCGGTTGAAACCACCAAGTCCTGGAAAAACGCGCTGACTTTGAATCCGTTCGGCGGCAAATCGCGTGCCTCAACTCGGGTTCAGGCGGTGCGGGACGTGAGTTTCACTGCGCCAGACGGCGTGATCACCGGCCTGCTTGGCCCCAATGGTGCAGGCAAAACCACCACTTTGCGCATGCTGGCCGGTTTGATTCAGCCGGACGCTGGGCACATGATGGTCGATGGTCTTGACGTGGCCACCCAAACCCAGGCGGCGGTGGCCCGCATGGGCTTGCTGAGTGACTCACGCGGGCTTTACCCACGCCTGACCGCGCGCGAAAACATTGTGTACTTTGGTCGTTTGCAGGGCATGGAAGCCGACGCCGCAAGCCAACGGGCGGCTGTGTTGGCCGACATGCTTGACATGCGGCATCTGCTGGACCGCCGCACCGAAGGCTTTAGCCAAGGTGAACGCATGAAAACGTCTTTGGCCCGCGCCTTGGTGCACGACCCTGTCAACATCGTGCTGGACGAGCCCACCAATGGCCTGGATGTACTTGCCACGCGGGCGCTGCGCGAGTCGCTGCGGTTTTTGCGCACCCCCGAAGGCGGTGGCAAATGCATCGTGTTTTCGACCCACATCATGCAAGAGGTGGAGCGACTTTGCGACAACGTGGTGGTGGTGTCTGGCGGGCGCACGGTGGCTGAAGGGACGGTGCAAGCCTTGTGCGAGCGGGCGGGCGTGTCGGACTTTGAAGAGGCCTTTGTCAAATTGGCTTTTGATCGGCCCGCGCCAAGTGAGCAGGGGTTGGATGGGGCAGGGCTTCATTCAGGAGCAGCGCTGTGAATAATTCCCAATCTTCAGCAGACACCGCAGCCCCAGCGAACAGCCCGTTCAGGCGCGCGATGGCGGTCTACGTCAAAGAACTGGTCGATGCGCTGCGTGACCGTCGCACCTTGCTGATGGTGTTGATCTCCAGCGTGCTGATGGGGCCTTTGCTGTTGGTAGCCATTTCGGCGCTGGTGGCGACCCTGGAAGCCAAAGCCGAGCGCCGCGAAGTGGTGATGGCGGGAATAGAGAACGGCCCCAGCCTGAAAAATTTCATTGAACGGCAAACCTGGCAAGTCAAACCGGCCCCTGCTGATTTTGAAGTCCAACTGCGCAAGTCCAAACTGGGCGACCCAGTGGTGGTGGTGCCGCCCGGGTTTGAGGCCGCCTTGGCCCGGGGCGAACAGCCGGAGCTGGAGCTGGTCAGCGACAGCGCCAACAAGCAAAGCCAGCAAAGCATTGCTCGCGTGTCGCAATTGCTCAATGCCTTCAACCAAGAGCGGGCCACCCTGAGCCTGGCCATGCGCGGCGTGTCTGTTGAACTGTTAGCGACCCTCAAAGTGCAAGAACGCGACCTGGCCAGCAACCAGACTCGGGCTGCCCAGTTCACTGGCATTTTGGCGTTTTTTGTGCTGATGGCGGTGGTCTACGGCGCGCTGAACGCAGCGCTGGACACCACCGCAGGCGAGCGCGAGCGCGGGTCGCTGGAGCCGCTGATGATGAACCCGGTCGCGCCTTGGGTGCTGGTTTTGGGTAAATGGGGCGCGGTAGCCACCGTTGGCATGCTGATTGCCGTGTTGAGCTGCCTTAGCTTTTTGCCCGGTCAGTGGCTGCTGAAAAGTGACACCCTGCAAGCGATGTTTCAGTTCGGCTGGCGCGAAGTGGCGCTGTTTTTGGTGGTCTTACTGCCGTTTGCCGCTGCCGCGTCGGCTTTGCTGATGGCCGTGGCGATTCGCTGCAAAAGCTTCAAAGAAGCGCAGGCCAACAGCACGGTAGTGCTTTTGTTTGTCTCGCTTTTGCCCATGGTGACGCTGTTCAACCAAACCGGCGAAGAAGCCTGGCACCTGTGGGTGCCCGCCTTGGCGCAAAACACGCTGATGATGCGGGTGCTCAAGGGCGAGGGCTTTACCAGCTTGCAAGTGGTGGTGCCGCTGTTTGTCTGTGTGGTGCTCACGGTGGCTGGGCTGGCTTTTGTGGCGCGGCGCTTGCGCGGTGCTGCAGTCAAAGGCTAAATGCTATTATTTATATAGCATAAACCCTATGCTATTTGAGAGCTAGAGGCCAATTTGACGTAAAAAGTGACAAAATAGCAGAGCTTGGGTGGTTTTTCAAAGTTTTGATATCACCGGTGATATGAACTCCTCCAGCATCTTTTACCTTTCACTTCAAACTGCATCAGACATGACCTTCATTGATTTTCCCCATCAGGCGGCTTTAAGCCATGCTTGCCAGTCGGCCCAATGGGCGGGGCTGCGTTATTCAGCCGAGACCACCACCCAGCGCGAGGTGCGCAACGATCGCCCGGAAAAAAACACCAGTTGCCTTGAAATGGGCGCCATGTGCGAGGTCTTGGTAGATGGCCATTTTGGCTACGCCGCCACCGCCGATCTCAGCTTAAGCGGCCTGCAGCAGGCGTTTGACCGCGCCATTGCCACCACCCAGGCGACCAGCGCGCACAAGACTTTCGGGTTCTCTGTGCAGCAGCGGCCGGTTGCCGTGGGCCGCTTCCAAAGCGCACGCGGGCGCGACCTGGACGCCACCAGTGTGGCCGAAATCACCGATTGCCTGCTGGCGGCCACCTCGGCCATGGGCATCTCGCCGCTGCTGGTCAACCGCAGCGCGTCGGTCATGTTGGTGCAGACGCAAATCAACTACTTTTCAAGCAACGGCACGCAAACTCATCAAAACTTCGACATGCTGGACCTCACCTTGTCGGCCACGGCGGCAGAGGGGCTGGAATCGCAAACTCGCACCTGGTCGCAAACCGGGCAACTGGGCGGCGAGGTGTTTGACAAAGCTCTGCTGGTGCAGCGTGCGCTGCAAACCGCCGAAGACGCGCTGGCGCTTTTGGCCGCAGACAACTGCGCCACGGGCCGCATGGACATGGTGTTGATGCCCGACCAAATGATGTTGCAAATTCACGAGTCGATTGGGCACCCGCTGGAGTTGGACCGCATTTTGGGCGATGAACGCAACTACGCGGGCTGGAGTTTCGTTAAGCCGACGGACTTTGGGCAACTTAAGTACGGCTCAGACCTGATGAACATCTCGTTCGACCCAAGCCGCACCAACCAGTTAGCCAGCTACGACTTTGACGACTGTGGCGCACCCGCGTCCAAGCAAATGCTGATTGAGGGCGGCGTGTTGAAGCGCGGGCTCGGGTCACTCGAATCCCAAGAACGTTCCGGCTTGCCCGGCGTTGCCAATTTCAGGTCATCGTCCTGGAACAGGGCACCGATTGACCGCATGGCCAACATCAACCTGGAGCCTGGCAAAGCCAGTCTGAACCAGCTGATTGGCCAGGTTGAACACGGTGTGCTGATGTCAACCAACCGCTCTTGGTCCATTGACGACTACCGCAACAAGTTTCAGTTTGGCTGCGAGCATGGCCGAATGATCACCAACGGCGTGTTGGGCAAAGTGGTGCGCAACCCCAATTACCGGGGCGTCACCGTCGATTTTTGGGGGCGTTTGGCGGGTGTCGGGGCCGATGACACGGTGCATGGCACCGCGTTTTGTGGCAAGGGCGAACCCAGCCAGGTGATCCGTGTGGGGCATGCGTCGCCTCCGTGTTTGTTCAAAGGCGTGGAAGTGTTTGGGGGTGCAGCATGAGCGGCAACCCATTCAGCCGCCGCGTGCGGGGTCACTTCGACACGGTGGCCGACCATGTGCTGTCCCGGCTCACCGTGGGGGAAGAACTCACCTTGAACCTGACGGCGGAAGAAACGCTGTTCGTGCGCTTCAACAACAACCGGGTGCGGCAAAACACCGATGTCTCGCAAATCAGCGTGTCGCTGCGCTTGCAGTCACTAGGCCGCACGGTTGAAAAATCGCGCACCCTGAGCCTGCATGCCGACGCAGATTGCACGGCTTTGGCGCAATTGCTGGACGCCTGCCGCGACGAGACCCGGGTGCTGCCCGTTGACCCCAACCAGGTTGCACTGCAAAACAACGGCAGCAGTCGCGACGACTTCACAGGCGGGTTGCTCAACGCCCAAGACGTGGTGCAGTCCGTGGTTGGCCCTGCGGCAGGCTGCGATTTGGCAGGCCTATACGCCGGTGGTGTGTCGATTCGTGGCAACCGCAACAGTAAGGGCCAAAGCCATTGGTTTGCTACCGAAACCTTCTTTTTGGACTATTCGCTGTACAACGGCTCGCTGGCCGCCAAGGGCAGTTACGCGGGCACCCACTGGGTTCAGGCGGACTGGGCGGCCAACCTGGCGCGCACCAAGGCCTTGCTTTTGTTGCTCTCCAAACCGCAGCAAAACGTGGCACCCGGCAGCTACCGAACCTACCTGGCACCCCGCGCTTTTGCTGATTTGACCAGCATGATGGGCTGGAACGCGCTGTCGGCATCAGCCTGGAAGCAAGGCCGCAGCCCGTTCAAGAAACTCAAAGAAAAAGACGCCAAACTGTCGCCCCTGTTGAACGTGGACGAGAACTTTGCATTGGGCCTGACGCCGCGTTTCAACAGCCTGGGCGAGGTGTCGCCTGAAAAGCTGGCGCTGATCAGCCAGGGCGAATTGCAAAACCTGTTGGTCAGCTCGCGCACTGCCAAAGAATATTCGCTGCAAGCCAACGGGGCTGCAGACGGCGAAGGCCCACGCGCGTTGGACGTGCAATGCGGCAGCTTGCTTGAAAAAGACGTGCTCAAAACCTTGGGCACGGGCCTGTATTTGTCCAACTTGCACTACCTGAATTGGAGCGACCCCGTGTCTGCCCGCGTCACCGGTATGACGCGCTACGCTTGTTTTTGGGTCGAAGGCGGCGAAATTGCCGGCCCCATCAAAGACCTTCGTTGGGACGAAAGCCTGTACCAGGCGCTCGGCCCCAAACTGGTGGCGCTCACATCGCACAGCGAGATCGACCCCGCCACTGACACTTATTTTCAACGTGCGTTGGGCGGCTCGCGCACGCCAGGGGCCTTGATTGATGGGTTCACGTTCACGCTGTGAAGGCCAGCTGGGTAGGCGGGGCCATGGGCAGACGCCGCCCGTGTGGTTTGGGGCACCAAAGTCAGTGGAAACTTGAGGGTTACTTGGGACAAGACTGACAGCGAAAGCAACAAAGCGGGAGCCGAACTAACATTTGACGTCCTGCTTTATCCATGGCTTTGCGCCACGGGTGGCTCACTTGATTTTGGCGCTGTTGATGACCTACACATTCTTCTTTCTCCTGGGTATTCCGTTTTGGCTCATTGCATCCGCACGGGTGTTGCGCAGTGACTCCGTTCCTTCTGCACGCCAAGGCAATCGCCCATGGCGGCAACTGGCTTGGGCTGGCCTGGCTTTCTTTGCGCCTTTGGCCCTGTTGGGTTTGTCCAGCGTGGCGCACCTCTTGATGGAGCGGCAATTCGGGGACACAGCGACCTGGACTCGGGGCGTTGGCTACTTTTTGGTCTTGGTCAATCTGTTTGCGTTCTTCTCGCCATTTTTGGTGTCGGCCCTGTACAAGTCGCGCTACGGTGTTCCCAGCCGCCAAACCGTTTTGGCCTAATCCGGTTTTCGTGGGCCGAATCTTGATCTGTGTTTGTCCTTGACTTGTGCCCAAACGAAATTCGCGCATCATTGAGCAGCTGGGGCACGTCAAACCGCTGATCCAGTCCAACTGCCCGCTGTGCGACAGGCTCTTGGTGGCAGGGCCCAGCGTTGATGAGCACCATTTGCTGCCCAAAAGCCACGGCGGCAAAAGCAAAACGCCGATACATCGGATTTGCCACCGCAAGATTCACGCGACTTTGAGTGAGCGCGAGCTGGCCAAAGACTTCAACACCTGGTCAGCCCTCAAAATGCATCCTGAAATCGCAGCATTTGTGGCTTGGGTGGCCAACAAACCGCTCACGCTTTACGACAATTCCAGACGCCCAGCCCGCAGGCGGTAGGTGAGTCAGTCGCTGTCCGAATTGCCTGGCAGTGGTAGACACTGGTTGTATGTGAAGTAGCTCATGAATAAGCTATACATATAATAGCAATATGTTTATATATTACGAGAGCTAGAGGCCTTTTTTCTCAATATTTTGGCATTTTTGGCCCCATTTTGCAAAAAAGAACCTGCAGGTTCTTTTTTTCTTTTTCCCTTCAAAATAGCCTGTTTTGCGCTGTCACCAAGTTTTCATGAAGCTGGATTAATCTGAGGCTAAGATGCGCCTTTTGGTGATTCCCCAGACACACCTGGGCGGCCCAAAGTCAGCGAGTCCCTTTCAGCGTCAATTGCGACGCCCCCAAGCCGTCAACCAGCAAGGCCATTCTCATGATCAAAACCGGTGTTTTTAGCGCAACAGGCTGCTTGACAGTCGCCATCACTGGGATTGCGTTGGCAGCCTCCTTAACTTTCGGCTCGGCTGCCAATGCGGCGGTGGTCATCAGCCAGGTGTACGGCGGAGGTGGCAATTCGGGCGCGATCATCAAAAACGACTTCATTGAGCTGTTCAACAACGGCACCACAGCCCAAACCATTGGCGGCTGGACGGTTCAATACGCCTCTGCCACAGGCACCACCTGGGCCACTACCGCGATTCCGGCGGGCACGTCGCTGCCACCGGGGCGCTACTTTCTGATCAAGCAAGCCGTGGGCGCTGGTGGCACGGTGGATATTGCATTTGACCTGTCGGGCACGATTGCCATGTCGGGCACCAACGGCAAAGTGGCTTTGGTCGACAGTGCCACCGCTTTGGCAGGTGCTGCGCCCACTGGGGCTAATATTTTGGACATCGTGAGCTACGGCAGTGCCACACCGACCGAAGGCACCGCAACCGCAGTGCTTTCCAACACGACTGCCGCCATCAGAAACGCAGCAGGCTGCACCGACACGGGCAACAACAGCGCCGATTTCACGGTGGCCGCGCCTGCTCCGCGCAGTTTGGCCACCACCACGCTGGATTGCGGCACGGGCGGCCCCGGCGGCGGCACATTGCCGTTGGCGGCGGCGATTTACAACATTCAAGGCAGCGGTTCGGTCAGCCCCTTGGTCGGGTTGCGGGTTGCCACCAGCGGCGTCGTGACCAAAATATTGAATAACGGCTTCTTCATTCAAGATCCGACGGGGGACGGCAACTCGGCCACGTCAGATGGCATATTGGTCTTCACCGGGGCCACGGTTTACCCGGCCGTTCAAGTCGGTAATTTGGTGCAAGTCACCGCAACCGTGGTTGAGTTCAACACCGGAGCTGCCGCCAACGCAGGCACTTCCTCACGCACGGTGACAGAACTCGCCACAGCGACCGATGTGGCCTTGCTAAGCAGCGGCTTTGTGATTGCGCCCACCGTAGTCAGCCTGCCCGAGGCCGTTGAAGGCGACTTGGAGCGGTTTGAAGGCATGCTGGTGCGCCTGACTGGCCCGCTGACCGTGCAGCAAAACTTCTTCCAGGGCCGCTATGGTCAGTTGACCTTGGCCGTGGGTGGCCGGGTCGAAACCCCCACCAACCGCTTTCGCCCCGGTGCGCTGGCGAATGCCTTGGCCGACGAAAACGCACGCCGCCGCATTGTTTTGGATGACGGCAGCAGCCTGCAAAACCCCAACCCCACGCCTTACGCAGCTGCCAACGGCGTGCCTCGCGCGGGGGACACGACCGCGTCCATCACGGGCGTGATTGACTTTGGCCTGGCCACCAGCAGCAACCTGGGGCTGGCGGACTACAAAATCCACCCGACGGCGGCAGTTGATTTCATGCCGAGTAACCCGCGCACCTTGGCCCCAGAAGCCGTCGGCGGCAACATCAAAGTGGCCAGCTTCAACGTGCTGAACTTCTTCACCACCTTCACCAATGGCGAAACTGCCAGCGGCTTGACAGGGCAGGGCTGTTCACTTGGCGCCACGGTGTTGGCCAGCAACTGCCGCGGCGCCAGCAACCTGAACGAGTTTTTGCGCCAGCGAGCCAAAACCGTTGAAGCCTTGGCCGCGATTAACGCCGACGTGGTCGGTCTGATGGAAATTCAAAACAACGCCAATACCGCCGCGCAAAACCTGGTGGATGCGCTGAACGCCAAAGTTGGCGCGGGCACCTACGTGGCGGCTGGCGTCCCGGTGCAAGGCACAGGCACTGACGCGATTCGCGTGGCCATGATTTACAAGGCCGCCAAATTGACGCCGGCCATTGCGCCGTTCAGCGACATAGACCCCATCAACAACCGCCCCACCTTGGCCCAAACTTTCGGTTTGGCGAATGGCGAGCGCTTCACCGTGGTTGTCAATCACCTGAAATCCAAAGGCAGTTGCCCCTTGGCGACCGACGCTGACGCCCTTGGCAATGTGGACATTGGCGATGGCCAGGGCTGCTGGAACCTGCAACGCACGCAGCAAACCCAGCGGCTGCGCACTTTTGTGGCCCAGCGCCAAGTGGCCGCCGCCAACAACGACGTGCTGCTGATTGGTGACTTCAACGCCTACGCCCAGGAAGACCCGATCTTTGACATGACCAGCAATGGCTACATCGACCAGGACGCTCGTTTCAACGTGTCAGGCTATTCCTATGTGTTTGACGGAGCTTCGGGTCGGTTGGACCACGCCATTGCCACGGGCAGCTTGTCGCCCAAAGTGAGCCGCGTGGTGCACTGGCACATCAATGCAGACGAGTCGGCTTTGGCTGACTACAACACCGAGTTCAAGGCCCCGGCCACGACCTGTGGCGGCCCTTGCCCGGCAGATCCTTATGCTGCGTCGCCCTACCGTTCATCAGACCACGACCCCGTGGTAGTGGGTTTGAACCTGTACAAAACGCTGATCGGTACCGCTGGGCGCGACACCATCGTCGGCACGGACGGTGATGACATCATCGTGGGTGGGGCAGGCGCTGATGTGCTGATTGGAGGCTTGGGCAACAACATCTTCGTCTACCAATCCATGCGCGACGCGGGCGACGGCATTGCCGACTTCGTTCCCGGCAAAGACCGCATTGACCTGACGGCGCTGTTGGCGTCAATCGGCTACACCAATGCCAATGCCTTCACTCTGGGCGTCGTCAAATTGGTGGCGTCGGGTGCCAACACCTTGCTGCAAATCGACATCGATTCAGCGTCAGGTCCTAACATCGCTCGAACCCTGGCCACCTTGATCAATGTTTTGCCCGGTCAAATTGTGCCTTTGCGCGACCTTGGCATTCAGTAACCCGCTCAACTTGCCTCCAGGCCTCTTTATTTAGAACAACACCATGAAAAAATCTCTGCTCTCCTTTGCCGTTTCCCTGTCCTTGGCTGCAGTTTTGGCAACCACAGCCACCCAAACCTTGGCCGCCCCAGTTGATTTGACGACATGGACGGGCCTGGGCGATACCTTGGTCACTGCATCTACCGCCAAGGTTACGACTGCATATTTCGATGAAAGCCCGCTGTCGGGCAGCGCCTTGGATATTTTTGATCTGGAGTCGGGACTGGCAACCGCCCCGGGCACTTTGGGCTTCGATGCGCTCGAAGGTTCGGCTTTGCTGCAAAGCTTTAACTTCAGCAGCAACGCCAGAGTCAGCTTCAACTGGGCACTGGGCACCGAGAATTTTGACGCGGGGTTTGCCGATTTGGCCTTTGTTTTGATCGACGGCGTTTTGCTGCAGCCTTTGGCCAATGTTGCGCTGTCTGAATTGAGTGGATTATTCAGCTACACCTTCACGGCGGGCGCTCACACCCTGGCCTTTGGGGTGGTGGACGTGAATGACGTCACCGGTGTTTCAACTCTTTCGGTGTCAAACCTTGATGTCAGCCTGGTTCCCGAACCCGGCAGCCTGGCCTTGCTGCTGGCAGGCTTGGGTTTGGTCATGCACCAGGCTCGTCGCCGCAGCGCGACAAACGATTGAGTTAGGTAGATTGGCGTGGCGATTCAGGTGACGATACAGGCTGCGTCATAGGTGATTTTGGCCTGATTTCAACGCCCTATTTGTCGACGTTTACCATTTTCATCGCCGACGAAATCAGGGCCGACACTTCGGTCATGTTGCCGGGCACGATGAGCGTGGTGGTCGCGTCGCTGGCGACTCGGGAATAGGCTTCTACTGCTTTTTCAGCCACTTTAAGCTGCACTGCTTGCTCGCCGCCTGGCTGGCGAATCGCAGCTGCAATGCGTTCAATGGCGCCAGCGGTCGCGTCGGCCACGGCGGTTATTGATGCCGCTTCACCCGCCGCTTTGTTGATCACCGCTTGCTTTTCGCCTTCAGAGCGGGCAATAAACGCCTCGCGCTCGCCGGTTGCAATGTTGATCTGCTCTTGCCTGCGGCCTTCAGACGCTGCGATCAGGGCGCGCTTTTCGCGTTCAGCCGTGATTTGCTGTTGCATGGCGTGCAAAATTTCCTTGGGCGGCGTCAAATCTTTGATTTCATAGCGCAGCACCTTCACACCCCAGTTCAACGCGGCCTCGTCAATGGCCTGCACCACTTGGGCGTTGATGATGTTGCGCTCTTCAAAGGTCTTGTCCAATTCTAACTTGCCAATGACCGAGCGCAGCGACGTTTGCGCCAATTGAGAAATCGCCAAAATGTAGTTGCTAGAGCCATAACTGGCGCGCATGGCGTCGGTCACTTGAAAATATAAAATGCCATCTACCTGCAATTGGGTGTTGTCGCGGGTGATGCAAACCTGGCTGGCAATGTCCAGCGGAATCTCTTTGAGCACGTGCTTGTAAGCCACCTTGTCGATGAACGGAATCAAAAAACTCAAGCCCGGCGTCAAGGTCTGGTGATATTTGCCCAAGCGTTCAACCACCCAGGCGTGCTGCTGCGGCACCACCTTGACAGACTGGTAAACAAACAGGGCAGCGACGATAAACAGAATGATGCCAAAGGTGCTCATGGAGAACTCCGGTGAAGGTGAGTTTTAAATTTTTTCAAGGATCAGCCGACTGCCAATCACTTCAACAATGCGGTGTGCGCCAGGGCTTGGCACGGCCCCCAGCGGGTGCGACACAGCCCACTGCGCACCCCGGTAGTTGACGGTGCTGCTGCCATCGGCTTGCCACTGATCGACCTGAACAGTGCTGCCAATGTCCAGGTTCACATCGGCATTGGCACTGGCTTTGAGCGGGGCCGCCTGCTTTTGCTTGATGCTGCGCCACACCAGCACTGACCCACCGCCGACTACCGCCGCCACAATCATCTGAGCTGTGATGCCAGCCCCTAAATGGGCCGCAACCGCAGCGGCTGCCAGGCCAATAGCGAGCATCAGCAGATAAAACGTGCCAGTCATCAGTTCTACCGCCACCGCAGCGCCCGCCAAAATCCACCAGATTGAAGATTGCGCCATACCGTCCTTTTTGATAAGTGTTGCCGAATGTACCTCTGAATGTCTTAACTCGACCACATTGAGGCCCAATTAGTGACAAATGCCTAGCCTCGCAATGAGCAGGTTAAATTTATTCCTTACACTTCGCGGCTGTTTTGATGTTTTGCTGCCTTTGCTGGAGTTCGCCATGAAGTTTCGTTTTCCCATAGTCATCATTGATGAAGATTTCCGGTCTGAAAACACATCAGGTCTGGGCATTCGCGCGCTCGCGCATGCGATAGAAACCGAAGGCTTTGAGGTGCTGGGCGTGACCAGCTATGGCGACCTGAGCCAGTTTGCCCAACAGCAAAGCCGCGCCAGCGCCTTCATTTTGTCGATTGACGACGAAGAGTTCACCCCCGGCCCCGACCTGGACCCGGCGGTTTTGAACCTGCGGCATTTCATTGAAGAAGTTCGCCGTAAAAACCTGGACGTGCCGATTTACGTGTACGGCGAAACCAAAACTTCGCGCCACATTCCCAACGACATCTTGCGCGAGCTGCATGGCTTCATTCACATGTTTGAAGATACGCCAGAATTTGTGGCTCGGCACATTTTGCGGGAAGCCAAAAGTTACCTCGAAGGCGTGCAACCGCCGTTTTTCAAGGCGCTGCTGGATTACGCCGAAGACGGTTCCTACAGTTGGCATTGCCCCGGGCATTCGGGCGGTGTCGCGTTTTTGAAGAGCCCGGTAGGGCAAATGTTTCACCAGTTCTTTGGCGAAAACATGCTTCGCGCTGACGTTTGCAATGCGGTGGAAGAATTGGGCCAATTGCTAGACCATGATGGTGCCATTGGTGCCAGCGAGCGCAATGCCGCAAGAATTTTCAATGCTGACCATTGCTTCTTTGTGACCAATGGCACGTCCACGTCCAATAAAATGGTGTGGCACCACACGGTCGCGCCGGGTGATGTGGTCGTGGTGGACCGCAATTGCCACAAGTCGATCTTGCACGCCATCATCATGACGGGGTCGATTCCGGTGTTTTTGAAGCCGACGCGTAACCACTTTGGCATCATTGGCCCGATCCCTAAAGAAGAGTTTGAGCCCGCTGCGATTCAAGCCAAGATCAAAGCCAACCCTTTGCTCAAAGGCGTTGACGCCAAAAAGGTCAAGCCGCGCGTGTTGACCATCACCCAGTCCACCTACGACGGCGTGTTGTACAACACCGAAACTATCAAAAACATGCTGGACGGCTACGTGGACAACCTGCATTTTGACGAAGCCTGGTTGCCCCATGCCGCATTTCACCCGTTTTACGGCACCTACCACTCGATGGGCAAAAAGCGTGCGCGCCCCAAGCAGGCGGTGGTGTATGCCACGCAGTCCATTCACAAGCTTCTGGCGGGCATCAGCCAGGCCAGCCACGTGCTGGTGCAAGACTCGCAAACCGTCAAGCTGGATCGGCATTTGTTCAACGAAGCGTATTTGATGCACACGTCCACCAGCCCGCAGTACAGCATCATTGCCAGTTGCGATGTGGCGGCAGCCATGATGGAACCCCCCGGCGGCACTGCGCTGGTGGAAGAAAGCATTGCCGAAGCGCTGGACTTTCGCCGCGCCATGCGCAAGGTGGATGAAGAGTACGGCAAAGACTGGTGGTTCAAAGTGTGGGGGCCGGACAAACTGGTTGATGAAGGCATTGGCCGCGCGACGGACTGGATCATCAAGGGAGAATCCAAAACCAATGCCAAGGCCAACTGGCACGGCTTTGGCAAGATGGAGCCGGGCTTTAACATGCTCGACCCCATCAAAAGCACCATCGTCACACCCGGCATGGACTTGAACGGCAAGTTCGCCAAAACGGGCATTCCTGCCAGCATCGTGACCAAATTTTTGGCTGAGCACGGCGTGGTGGTTGAAAAAACGGGTTTGTACAGCTTTTTCATCATGTTCACCATCGGCATCACCAAGGGCCGCTGGAACAGCATGTTGACCGCCTTGCAGCAGTTCAAAGACGATTACGACAAAAACCAGCCGATGTGGCGCATCCTGCCCGAGTTCTGCCAAAAGTACCCCAAGTACGAAAAAATGGGATTGGCTGACCTGTGCCAGCACATTCATGCGTTGTACGCCAAGTACGACATCGCGCGCTTGACCACGGACATGTACTTGAGCGATCTCACCCCCGCTATGAAGCCCAGCGATGCCTATGCCCACATTGCGCACCGCCAAACCGAGCGGGTCGAAATTGATGAACTCGAAGGGCGA
Organism: Rhodoferax sp.; assembly: GCA_031386665.1. GTDB lineage: Bacteria > Pseudomonadota > Gammaproteobacteria > Burkholderiales > Burkholderiaceae_C > JANYCG01. The sequence continues at coordinate 94,453 of JANNCN010000047.1, forward strand.
ATCACTGTGGGCTTGGTCACGCCTTACCCGCCCGGCATTCCGTTGTTGATCCCCGGCGAAGTTTTCAATAAAAAGATCGTTGCTTACTTGAAGTTTTCACGCGAATTCAATGCCAAGTGCCCCGGGTTTGAGACCGATATTCACGGCTTGGTGGAGATTGAGGGCGACGACGGCAAGATTCACTACTATGCTGATTGCGTGGCGACGCCAGACCCTGAAACCGCAGTTGTGGTTGGGCGTGAAGTCAAGGTAGGCAACAAAGGCCCTTATCGGCGTACGATTTGAGTTTGATGTTGGCTTTACTCTACGGATTGCCTGAAGACCGGATAAAGACTATGTTCAGTCCATGAACATCAGCATTCCGATCAAACCAATCTCCCACGTCAAGGCCGACGCGGCGCAAGTTCTGCGTGAATTGGCACTGATCAGACGCCACTGCTGATCACTCAAAACGGCGAGGGCGCTGCCGTGTTGCAAGACCTTCAGTCGTTCAATAAGACTCAGGAAACCATGGCCTTGCTGAAAATTCTGGCTTTGGGCAATCGGCAGATTGAGCTAGGTCGCGTAGTGACGGTTGCGGATGCGTTCAAAAAAATTGAGCGGCGGCACGCTGTGGGATGACCAACCATTCGGTTAATTTGACTGACGATGCGCAGTCCGATTTGCAAGATATCTACGACTACATTGCGGAACATGATGTGCCGCTCAAGGCCGATCAGCTTCTGAGCAAGCTCGAGGGCTTGATCGCGTCACTCAGCCAATTTCCTGAGCGCGGCGCTCAGGTCAACGACTTTGAATTGCAGAAGGTAAAATGCTATATTTTGAATAGCAAACTATTCATACTATCCGAGAGCTAGAGGCCAATTTCTCTAAAAATTGGTGAAAAAACGACTTTTAGCTCCTCAATATACCCATATTGGGTATTTAATCGGCTATTTGTCAAATTCCCCTCTTGATCATCGCAACCAGCTGATCCAGAGCCGTGCCCCAGCCGCCCTCAAAACCCATGGCTGCATGCTGCTTGCACCCGGCTTCGTCGGCGTGGATGACGGTGGCGGTGTACCGGGTTCCGTTAGCGTGGTCGGCGATTTCGATCATCGCGGTGAAGTTGAAATTCACGTCCTCATCGCCGCAAGTGGGGCTGGGCGGGCTGGGGCGAAACCCCGGCAGCAGGGCGTTTGTCCAAACGAGTTTCGCCCCGGGGATGATTTCCAGATAGCAGCCCGCGTTCGGGAACAGCTTTCCCTCGGGCGACTGCATGGTTGTGCGAAAAATACCGCCAGGTCGCAGGTCTATCTCGGCATCAATCGTTTTCCAGGGCAGCGGGCAAAACCAGGGCATGAGCAGCGCAGGTTCGGTCCAAGCACGCCAAAGCAGGGCTTTGGGCACATCAACAATGCGCGTGAAGCTGAGATCAAGGCGCGAGTCAGGCTGATAGGTCGGTGTCATGGCTTTTCTCCTTCGGGCTGGGTGGGTTGCAAAGAGATCAAATGAGCGTTTAAACAGTCAAGCCGCGTCAGGCTCGGCAATTCCGCCCACCACGTGGCTGAATCCGCCATCGACATAGGTGATTTCAGCGGTCACGCCACCCGCCAGGTCACTCAACAAAAACGCGGCGACGTTGCCCACGTCTTCTGTCGTCACGTTGCGGCGAATGGGCGACTGGGCGGCCACCACACTCAAAATTTTGCCAAAGCCCTTGATGCCGCTGGCAGCCAGGGTTTTGATGGGCCCTGCGCTGATGCCGTTGACCCGCATCCCCTTGGGGCCGAGCGATTCAGCCAAATAGCGAACGGATGCCTCAAGCGACGCTTTGGCCAAGCCCATGGTGTTGTAGTTGGGGACAGTGCGCAGGGCGCCCAGGTAAGTCAGAGTGAGCAGGGAAGACTTTGGGTTCAACATCGGAAGGGCCGCTTTGGCCATAGCCGGGAAGCTGTAGGCGCTGATGTCATGGGCAATTTTGAAGCCTTCACGGCTCAAACCCTCCAAAAAATCGCCCGCAATGGACTCGCGCGGCGCGTAGCCGATGGCGTGCACGAAGCCGTCAAATTTGGGCCAGTGGGCGGACAGGTCGGTGAACATTTGGCTGATTTGCTCGTCTGACCCCACGTCGCAGTCAAAAATCAGCTTGGAATCGAAATCTGCAGCAAACTCGGTGATGCGCTCTTTAAAACGCTCGCCCACGTAGCTAAAAGCCAGCTCCGCGCCTTGCTGATGGCAAGATTTGGCGACGCCATAGGCAATTGAGCGGTTGCTTAAAACGCCAGTGATCAAGAGTTTTTTGCCGGTTAGAAAGCCCATGAATGCTCCAGTGAATGAATAAGGCCGTGCGTGATGCAGAATTGTCGCATGCGCCGTTTTTTGATTCACCAACTGTTCGTCGTTCTGGCCGCATTGCCGTTCGCGGCTTTGGCAGCCCCCGGCTATGCAGTTTGGGGCAACTTCAAATATGCGCCGGGCTTTGAGCACTTTGATTACGTCAACCCGCAGGCACCCAAAGGCGGCGAATTGCTGTTGGTCGCCGGTTCGCGCATTTCGGGTTTTGACAAATACAACCCATTCACCATCAAAGGCACTGCGCCGTCCTTCCTGACCGAGCTGCTGTTTGAAAGCCTTTTGATTGGATCGATGGACGAAGTCGGCGTAGGCTACGGTTTGCTGGCCGAAGACGTGAGCGTGGCCAGCGACCGGCTGTCGGCCACCTTCAAGCTTCGCCCGCAAGCGCGCTTTCACAATGGCGACCCAGTGCGGGCTGCGGATGTGAAGCGAAGCTATGAGACGCTGATCAGCGCCTTCGCGCTGCCTGCCTACGCCACGCAGCTGGTTGATGTCTTGGGTTGTGATGTGGTTGATGACCTGACGGTGCGTTTTCGTTTCAAGCGCCCCGACCGACAGCTCCCATTGGTGGTGGGCGCGCTGCCCGTTTTCAGCTCGAAATGGGGCGTGGTGGGCGGCAAGGCGAAACCATTTGACCAAGTGGTGACCGACCCGCCGGTTGCCAGTGGCGCCTACCGCATCGGCAGCTTGAAGTTTGGCGCAGACATCACCTACACCCGCGACCCCGCTTACTGGGGGCGGGACCTGCCAGTGCGTCGGGGCAGCAATAATTTTGACCGCATCATCGTCAAGATTTACCGCGACAACACGGCGCAGCTGGAAGCGCTCAAGGCCGGCGAGTTCGACTTGATGCTGTTCTTTTCAGCGGGCGACTGGACGCGCCGCTTGACCGGGCCGCGTACAGAGCGGGGTGAGTTGATCAAATCACCATTCAACCACCGCACACCTGACGGTTTTTACAGCTTCGTGCTGAACAACCGACTGCCCAAGCTGCAGGATAGGCGGGTTCGCATGGCGCTAGAACTGGCCATGGACTACGAATGGATGAATCGCCAGCTCTTTCGCGGCAGCTATCGGCGTGTGAAGGGCGTTTTTGGCAATACTGACTGTGAGGCGAATGGTCAGCCGTCTGCACCTGAAGTGGCTCTGTTGGAGCCCTTCCGAGCCCAGTTACCCGCTGCAACCTTCGGCCCCATGGCAGTGCCACCGCGCACAGACGGCAACCAGTCGCTGCGCGCTAATTTGCTGCAAGCGCGCACATTGCTAAAGGAGGCGGGGTGGGTGTTGCGCGATGGCGCTTTGCGAAACTCCCAGGGCGAGGTATTCGCGATTGAATTGCTCGACAGCACCGAAGCCCAATCAGAGACGACCACAGCGGCGTGGCGACGAGCGCTTGAAAAACTGGGAATTGAGCTGAAGTACCGCACAGTCGATTACGCGCTTTACCAGGAGCGCTTGGCCAGCTTCAATTTCGAGATGACAGGCATTGCCTTCCCTGGTACGCACTTTCCGGGTGCTGAATACGCCGACCTGTTTGGCTCTAAGGCCGCGGACACGCCGGACTCCAGTAACCTGGGTGGCATTAAAAGCCCGGTCGTTGACCACCTGATTGACAGAATCTCTGGCGCCGACAATCGGAACGAGCTTCTGGCCGCTTGCCGCGCCTTGGACCGTGTTGTGGCGCACGGGCACTACATGGTGCCAGCCTGGACCAGCAGCGAAACCCGTATGGCTTACAGCGACTGGAAGTTAAGTCGATCCGCCATAGTGCCGCCGCACCCGCCTGAGGGGGTGCCCTACATGCTTTGGCCCATGACAACCTGGTGGGCGCGCAACCCGGCCAAAACGGCAAAGTAGCCTTCGGCGTTCATTGTTGACGGGTCAAATTCATTCTGAGCGCCTCAATCAACAATTTCGCCGCGACCGCCACGACTGCCAAACCTGCAAAATCTGGAATTTCCCATGCTTGCCTACATCGCAAAACGCATTCTGCTCATGTTGCCCACGCTGTTTGGCGTGCTGCTGCTCACCTTTGTCGTCATCCAGTTCGTGCCAGGTGGGCCGGTAGAGCAGTATTTGTCCGATGCAAGGCGCGGTGTGGCCAGCACCCAAACGGGGGGCGGCACCTACCGCGGCAGCCAAGGTGTGGAGCCCAAAAGACTTGAACAAATCAAGGCGCTGTACGGGTTTGACAAACCACCAGTCGAGCGCTTTTGGACCATGCTGAGCCAATTCGCCCGCTTTGATTTGGGCACCAGTTTCTTTCAAAACAAACCTGTCTCGCAGCTTGTATGGGAGAAGTTGCCCGTGTCCATCAGCCTGGGTTTGTGGACGTTTTTCATCAGCTATTTGGTCGCCGTTCCATTGGGCGTCGCCAAGGCCGTGCGTGCGGGCAGCCGGTTTGACTTGATCACGACGCTGTTGGTGCTGATCGGTTACGCCATTCCCGGGTTTGTTTTGGGCGTGGTGCTGCTGGTGATTTTTGGTGGCCAGTTGCAATGGTTTCCGCTGCGCGGACTGATTTCCGCCAACTGGGATCAACTCAGCTGGGGCGCAAAAATTGCGGACTACCTGTGGCATATCGCCATGCCTGTCACGGCCATGGTGCTTGGCAGCTTTGCCGTCACGGCCATGCTGACCAAAAACGCCTTTCTCGAGGAAATTCGAAAACAGTACGTGGTGACCGCCCGGGCCAAGGGTCTGTCTGAACGCCAGGTGCTTTGGAAGCACGTTTTTAGAAACGCGCTACTCCCCATCGTCACCGGTTTTCCAGCGGCATTCATTGGTGCGTTTTTCACAGGCGCTCTCCTCATCGAAACCATGTTTTCTCTGGACGGCTTGGGCCTGCTGAGCTACGAGAGCGTCATTCGCAGGGACTATCCGGTCGTCATGGGCACTTTGTTTTTGTTCACGCTGCTTGGTTTGGTGACCAAACTGATATCTGATTTGTCATATGTTTGGGTGGATCCACGTGTCAAATTTGACTAAAACAACAAGCCCGTTGCCGGGTTCGGCAAGCTCGGGGCCAACGCGACGCGCTTGGCTGCGCTTCAAGCAAAATCGCCTTGGGTTTTGGAGCCTTGTCGTTCTTTCTACCCTGGTCGCCTTGAGTCTGGTTGCCGAGCTGGTGTCGAACGACCGCCCATTGATCCTGCATTACGAGGGGCAAATTTATTACCCAATTTTTAAGGACTACCCTGAAAAAACCTTTGGTGGCGACTTTGAAACCAGCACCGACTACCTTGACCCGTACATTCGGGAGCGCTTCTCGAAACCAGGAAACTGGGCCATTTACGCGCCCAATACCTATGGCGCCAGCACGCTGAACTACTTTGCCGATTCGCCCAACCCTGCCGCGCCGTCGCGTGCGAACTGGCTGGGCACCGACGAAAGAGGGCGCGACCTGCTGGCCCAACTGCTCTACGGGTTTCGCATCAGCGTGCTCTTTGCGCTGGCCTTGACGTTCTCTGGGGTGGCACTGGGTATCGTCACCGGAGCGGTGCAGGGTTATTTTGGCGGCAAAACTGACTTGGTGTTTCAACGTGCCATTGAAATATGGAGCGCAATGCCTGAACTCTATTTGCTGATTATCTTTAGCGCCGTGTTTGCGCCCAGCGTTGGTTTGCTGCTGATCCTGCTCAGCTTGTTTGGCTGGATGGGCTTGTCAGACTATGTTCGGGCCGAGTTTTTGCGCAACCGCCAGCTTGACTATGTGCGGGCTGCGCGGGCCTTGGGCGTCAACAATTGGCAAATCATTTGGCGCCATATTTTGCCCAACAGCCTGACGCCGGTCGTGACGTTTCTGCCATTTCGCATGAGTGGCGCAATTTTGGCGCTCACTTCACTCGACTTTTTAGGTCTGGGCGTGCCGCCTGGTACGCCGTCCCTAGGAGAACTGCTGGCGCAAGGCAAAAACAATATAGATGCCTGGTGGATTTCAATTTTCACGTTCGCTGTGCTGGTCGTGACCTTGCTGTTGCTGACCTTCATGGGCGATGCACTTCGCGACGCGCTGGACCCCCGAAAGGCTCTGAAATGACCGACTTGCTGCAAGTCAAGGGGCTGACTGTGTCATTTGGTGGCAGCACCGTGGTTAACGCAATCGACTTCAACATTGCAGCGGGTGAAAAGCTGGCCTTGGTCGGTGAGTCGGGCTCAGGCAAGACCTTGAGTGCGCTCAGTCTGCTCAGGCTGGTGCAAAACGCCGACATCAAAGGCCAGGCATTGTTTCGAAACGCTTCGGGTCAAACCGTTGATCTTTTGGCCCTGCCAGAGCCGGCGATGCAGGCCGTGCGAGGCCAGGACATTGCGATGATTTTTCAAGAGCCCATGACGGCCTTGAACCCATTGATGACAGTTGGCGAGCAAATTGCTGAGGTTTTGCAGCTCAAGCGGGGCGAGTCGGCAGTTGAATCCAGAATCTCTGCCGTTGATCTGCTTGCCAAAACCGGAATTCCCGAACCGAAGCGACGCGCCAATGCCTACCCGCATCAATTGAGCGGCGGCCAGCGCCAGCGCGCGATGATTGCCATGGCATTAGCCTGCAAACCTCAACTCCTGTTGGCCGATGAACCGACAACCGCGCTGGACGTCACCGTGCGCAGCCAAATTTTGGATCTGATCTCTGAACTGCAGCAACAGAATGGCATGGCCGTGCTGATGATCACGCACGACTTGAACTTGGTGCGCAAATTTGCTGACCGCGTCATCATCATGGAGAGGGGTTGCATCGTCGAGCAAGGCTCAGTGGCTGCGGTTTTCACCAACTCACAGCACTCGTACACCCAAAAGTTGATAGACAGTATTCCGGTTCGCGACATCATCGAAGCAACGCCTGAAGCCAACATCCAAGCGCCTTTGCTTCAGGCGACGGGCCTGCAGGTCAGTTACCCAGTTCAATTGGTAGGTATCAAGGGTTGGTTTAAAAAAGCGGCGTTTGTCGCTGTCAAAGGCATTAATTTTGAACTGCTGCCTGGGCAAACATTGGGTGTCATTGGGGAGTCAGGCTCAGGCAAATCAACCCTTGGATTGGCCGCACTCGGATTGTTGCCCTACCAAGGCGACTTGCGCGTGGCGGGTTCCAGTTGGCACGATGCAAACCAGAACAAGGCATTGCGAAAAGTCATGCAGGTGGTGTTTCAGGATCCATTTTCCTCACTTTCTCCGCGCCTGACGGTTGAGGAAATCGTTGGAGAAGGGCTGCTCGTGCACTCGCCCGAGCTGTCCAAGGCGCAGCGGCGCACCCGGGTTGTGCAGGCATTGTTGGACGTGGGTATGAATGAAAACCAGTTTGCTGGCCTTTTAGGGCGTTACCCCCATGAGTTTTCAGGGGGTCAACGGCAAAGGCTGGCGATTGCTCGGGGCGTGATTGTCGAGCCTCAATTGCTGGTTTTGGACGAACCCACCAGCGCCTTGGATGTCACCATTCAGAAACAGGTTTTGCAACTTTTACAGCGGCTTCAACGGGAGCGCAAGCTGTCTTTTTTGCTGATTACCCATGACGTTGCCGTGATCCGCGCCATGGCACACCACGTGATTGTGATGCGCGACGGTGAAATCGTTGAATTTGGACCAGTGACACAAATTCTTGCTGCACCTGCACATGCCTACACGCGGGCCTTGCTGATGGCGGCTCTTTAAAGCAGCAAAGCTCCTGCTTGGCAACGCAATAAGGTATAATCCAAAGCTCACGACCAAACGGGCGGGTATTTACCGCCCGTTTTTTTTGGCCGTTTGTTTTTGCTTGTTCTGGTGTTCAGTTCAAGAGTTTTCATTGCGGGGTGTTGGTGGCAGTTCAGGAAATAGTCGAGCAAACCGTAGCCGGTTTGGGTTACGACCTGGTGGAGATTGAGCGCTCTGCGGGTGGGCTGTTGCGCATCACGATCGACTTGCCTTGGGACCCGACTGGCAAAACGCCTGACGCTGTTACAGGGTTGATGCCCGAGCAGTTTGTCAATGTGGAAGATTGTGAAAAAGTCACGCGGCAGTTGCAGTTTGCCCTGGAGGTGGACGGTGCCGAATACCGCAGGCTTGAGGTTTCCTCGCCTGGGATTGACCGGCCGCTGCGGCATGAGAAAGATTTTGAGCGTTTTATAGGGCACGAAATAGACGTGTCGCTGAAGGCCCCCATTGGGTTGGCAGCGGCAGCAGGCCAGGTGAATGCCACCCGCAAGAAGTTTCGCGGAACTTTGGAGCGGGTGGTGGTGGTGGCTAAGGGTGCGGATGGACATGTAGATGGACATGCAGATGAAGGAGCCGCTGGAGCGCCAGGCTGGCAAATCGTCTGGAGCGAAGCGCCACTTGCCAAGCCGGGTGCCAGGATCAGCAAAAAAAGGGCTCAAGTTCCATTGCAGGCACTTGGGTTCAAGTTGGACGAATTGCGGGATGCCCGCCTTGCGCCCATTGTGAGTTTCAAAGGTCGGGGTGAAAAAGGAGCGTTGTCAGACACTGCCGTCGCCACCGATGATTGATTTCGACAAAGATTGTTACAGGAGAGTCATGGCATGAATCGCGAAATGTTAATGCTGGTAGAGGCCATCTCACGCGAGAAAAGCGTCGAGAGGGATGTGGTTTTTGCAGCCGTTGAGGCGGCCCTTGCCCAAGCCACCAAAAAGCTTCATCAAGGCGATGTTGATATCCGTGTGGTAGTCGACCGCGACACTGGCGCCTACGAAACCTTTCGCCGCTGGCATGTGGTTCCCGATGAAGCGGGCCTGCAATTGCCGGACCAAGAGATTTTGTTGTTTGAAGCCAAAGAGCAGATCGAAGACATCGAAGTCGATGAATACATCGAAGAATCGGTCGAGTCCGTGGCCATTGGTCGCATCGGCGCTATGGCGGCCAAGCAGGTCATTTTGCAAAAAATTCGCGACGCTGAGCGCGAAATGCTGCTGAACGACTTCATGTCCCGTGGCGACAATATTTTCGTCGGCACCGTCAAGCGCATGGACAAAGGCGACATCATTGTCGAAAGCGGACGGGTGGAAGGGCGTCTGCGTCGCTCCGAGATGATTCCTAAAGAAAATCTGCGTTCGGGTGACCGCGTGCGGGCCATGATCATGGAAGTTGACTTGACGCTGCGCGGAGCGCCGATTATTTTGTCTCGCTCGGCACCCGAGTTCATGATTGAGCTGTTCCGGTCTGAAGTGCCTGAAATTGAACAAGGCTTGTTAGAGATCAAATCGTGCGCCCGTGATGCGGGTTCGCGCGCCAAAATTGCCGTGCTGTCCCATGACAAACGGGTTGACCCCATCGGCACCTGCGTGGGTGTGCGAGGCACCCGTGTGAACGGCGTTACCAATGAGTTGGCCGGTGAACGAGTGGACATTGTTCTTTGGAGCGAAGACCCTGCCCAATTCGTGATTGGTGCTTTGGCTCCCGCCAATGTCACCAGCATTGTGGTGGACGAAGAGCGTCACGCGATGGACGTTGTGGTCGACGAGGAAAACTTGGCGATTGCGATTGGTCGGGGTGGTCAAAACGTGCGTTTGGCATCGGAGTTGACCGGCTGGAAGATCAACATCATGGACGCCGCGGAATCTGCCGAAAAGCAGGCGACTGAAACCGACTCAGGCCGCAAGCTCTTCATGGAAAAACTCGATGTGGATGAGGAAATCGCCGACATTTTGATTGCCGAAGGGTTCACAAGCCTCGAAGAAGTGGCTTACGTTCCTTTGCAAGAAATGCTTGAGATCGAAAGCTTTGATGAAGACACGGTGAATGAGCTGCGTACTCGTGCCAAAGACGCGCTTTTGACCATGGAAATCGCTCACGAAGAGAGTGTCGATGAAGTGTCACAAGATTTGCGCGAACTCGAAGGTCTGAACCCCGAGTTGATCGGCAAGCTGGCCGATGCAGGGGTCCACACTCGTGACGATTTGGCCGATCTGGCCGTTGACGAGCTCATTGATATCACTGGCCAGACAGAGTCTGATGCCAAAGCCATGATCATGAAGGCGCGCGAACATTGGTTTACCAATGAAGCCGCTTCTCAAGAGTAATGGTCATGAATGCCGGAATAAAAGGTTACACAACAAATGTCCAGTACGACCGTCGCAGAGTTTGCAAGCGAACTCAAAAAATCAACCGCCACCCTGCTTGAACAGCTTCAACAGGCGGGTGTCGCCAAGTCGGCTGCCGCCGACACCTTGACTGATGCAGACAAGCACAGCTTGTTGGCGCATTTGCAGATCAGCCACGGCACCGCGAGCCCTGAGCGCAAAAAAATCACCTTGGTAAAAAAGTCGACCACCGAAATCAAGCAGGCGGATGCGTCTGGCAAGGTTCGAACCATTCCGGTGGCCACCAAGAAAATGCGCACCTTCATTCGCCGTGACGACGGAGCGGACGCGCCTGCTGAAGAGACACCTGAACACATCGCCGAGGCATCGCCTGTCTCAGTGATCGACAGCGCCGAACTGGCTCGTCGCGAAGAAGAAGCGCGTCGCCAAGCCGAGTTGATTCGCCGCCAGGAAGAAGAATTGGCGCACAGGCGTCTGGAGCGCGAACAGCTAGATCTGCGCGCGCGCGAGGCGGCTGAACAAGCCGCGAGTCAGGCAATTGAAGCGCAAAAACGCAACGCAGCCGCTGAGGCGGCCACTGCGTCAGCTGCAACAACAGACACGGCCAAAGCCACTGAAGCTCAGATACAAATCAAAGCCCAAGAACAGCAAGCGGCTTTGGAGCAAGCCCAGGCGCTTGCCCGCGAAAAGGCCGCCGCCCAATCCAAAGTGCAAGCCGCCGAAGAGGCTGCGCGCGCTGTCGACTTGGGAGATCGCCGCCGCAAAGCCGAGGCTGAGGCCGCGGCTATTCGCCTGATGATGTCGGCACCCGCCAAAAAGGCCCCGCCACCCAAAAAGATCGAAGAAGTCAAGCCTGTCGCCAAGCTCAATGCTGCAGATGCCGCTAAAAAAGGCACCTTGCACAAGCCTGCTACTGGTTCGGTTCAACCCAAGCCAGCCAAGCCAGCGGGCTCCACCGCACCCGGTTCCACCACAGGCGTGGCGGGCAAAGAAGTCAAGTCAGCCAAGCTGTCCAGCAGCTGGGCGGGCGACCCAGCCAAGAAAAAAGGCATTCCAACCCGTGGCGACACGGGTACCGGTACTGGTCGTTCGACCAACTGGCGTGCAGGCCCGCGTGGCCGTCGCGGCAGCAATGACCGAGATCGTGATGACCATTCAGCAGCGCCCGTTATGGAAGCCCGGATCATGGAGGTCCATGTTCCTGAAACCATCACGGTGGCAGAGCTGGCCCACAAAATGGCGGTCAAAGCCTCTGAGGTGATCAAGCACTTGATGAAGCTGGGCCAAATGGTCACCATCAACCAGCCGCTGGATCAAGACACCGCCATGATTCTGGTGGAGGAAATGGGCCACAAAGCCATTGTGGCGTCTCTGGACGACCCGGAAGCCTTCACCGAAGATGAAGTTCTTCAACAAGATGCCGAACTGTTGCCCCGCGCTCCCGTGGTGACCGTGATGGGCCACGTTGACCACGGAAAAACGTCGCTATTGGACTACATTCGCACGGCCAAAGTGGCCTCGGGCGAAGCCGGTGGCATCACCCAGCACATTGGTGCTTACCATGTTGAAACACCGCGCGGCGTGATTTCGTTTCTGGACACGCCCGGCCACGAGGCCTTCACGGCCATGCGTGCCCGCGGTGCCAAGGCGACTGACATCGTGATTTTGGTGGTGGCCGCCGACGACGGCGTGATGCCGCAAACCAAGGAAGCCATCAAACACGCCAAAGCGGCTGGTGTACCCATCGTTGTGGCGATCAACAAAATTGACAAGCCTGATGCCAATCCAGAGCGCGTCAAAAACGAGCTGGTGGTTGAAGAGGTCGTTCCTGAGGAATTTGGCGGCGAGTCCCCGTTTGTACCGGTTTCAGCCAAGACTGGCGCAGGCATCGATGCGCTCTTAGAGCAAGTTTTGCTGCAAGCCGAGGTGCTTGAACTTCGCGCGCCGGTCAATGCCATGGCGAAAGGGCTCGTGATTGAGGCTCGTCTGGACAAAGGGCGTGGCCCGGTTGCCACTATATTGGTGCAGTCTGGCACGCTCAAAACCGGCGATGTCGTGCTGGCGGGTCAAACTTTTGGCCGTGTTCGCGCCATGCTGGACGAAAACGGAAAATCCATCAAAACGGCCGGGCCGTCGATTCCGGTGGAAATTCAAGGTCTGACCGAAGTACCGCAAGCAGGTGATGAATTCATGGTCATGGCCGACGAGCGCCGCGCCCGGGAAATTGCAACCTACCGTGCTGGCAAGTTCCGCAACACCAAGCTGGCCAAACAGCAGGCCGCCAAGTTGGAGAATATGTTCACCGACATGACTGCAGGCGAAGTCAAACTCGTGCCGATCATTGTCAAAGCCGATGTGCAAGGTTCGCAAGAAGCCTTGGCTCAATCGCTGCTCAAGCTCTCGACCGACGAGGTCAAAGTGCAAATGGTGTACACGGCAGTCGGTGCGATCAGCGAATCGGATGTCAACTTGGCCATCGCCTCCAAGGCTGTGATCATTGGGTTCAACACCCGGGCCGACGCGGGTGCCCGCAAGCTGGCGGAAAACAATGGTGTGGACATTCGCTACTACGACATCATTTACGATGCGGTCGACGAGTTGAAGTTGGCCATGTCGGGCATGTTGACGCCAGACAAGAAGGAAGAAGTCATTGGCACCGCCGAGATTCGCCAAGTGTTCAAAGTGTCCAAGATTGGCTCGATTGCGGGTTGTATGGTCACGGCTGGTGTGGTCCGTCGCTCTGCTCGGCTTCGATTGCTGCGCGAGAACTTGGTCATCTTCACGGGCGAGTTGGACTCTCTCAAGCGCTTCAAGGACGATGCCAAAGAGGTCAAGGAAAGCTTTGAGTGCGGCTTGAACATCAAGAACTACAACGACATTCAAGAGGGTGACGTGCTGGAGTTCTTTGAAATTCGCGAAGTTGCGCGGACACTGTAAAAAGACTTCGACAAGCATGCGCAGAAAAGCCGCCACACCCAACCGCGCCTTCAAGGTTGCCGATCAGATCCAGCGAGACCTGACGGAATTGATTGCGCGCGAGTTGAAAGACCCGAGGGTTGGCATGGTGACCATTCAAGCGGTAGAGGTAACGCCTGACTATGCCCACGCCAAAGTATTTTTCAGCCTATTGACTGGCGACTCAGCCGCCTGTCAAGAAGGTTTGAATCAGGCGGCGGGGTTTTTAAGGGCTGGCCTTTTCAAACGCCTGCACATTCACACGGTGCCAACTTTGCATTTTGTGTTTGACCGCACCACAGAGCGGGCCTCGGACATGAATGCGCTGATTGCGCAAGCGGTCGCCTCGCGATCGAAGAATCCGGAGTAGACAGATGAATGCGCCACGTGCACGGGTCACTAGGCGCCCCGTGCATGGGGTGCTGTTGCTCGACAAACCGCTGGGTTGGTCAAGTAACGATGCCTTACAAAAAGTCAAATGGCTGTTGCGGGCAGAAAAGGCAGGGCACACAGGCACGTTGGACCCGCTGGCCACAGGGGTTTTGCCCTTGTGTTTTGGTGCAGCGACCAAATTCAGTCAATTGCAGCTGGATGCGGATAAGCGGTATGAGGCCGTTGCCAAGCTGGGTGAAAAATCCAGCACCGGAGATGCTGAAGGCAATGTGATTGAGCGGCGCGCTGTGGTGGTGAATGACGCTGACGTCGAACGGGTGGTGCACCAGTACACCGGGGCGATCAAGCAAGTCCCGCCTATGTACAGTGCCCTGAAAAAGGATGGAAAAGCGCTATACGAGTATGCGCGTGCAGGCATCAACGTCGAGCGGGAAGCCCGCGACGTGACGATTTTTGAACTGCAGGCAACGCTGAACCAAGTTGACCTGGTGGCGCCGACGATTCACCTGGTGGTGAAGTGCAGCAAGGGCACCTACATTCGCACTTTGAGCGAAGACATCGGTGAAGCTTTGGGGTGTGGAGCCCATTTGACGCAGTTGCGCCGTGTCGGAACTGGCGGATTTGACGTGGCGCGATGTGTCACGTTGGCGCAGTTGGAAGACATGACTGAGGACGAACGGTTGGCCTGTTTGTTGCCCGTTCAGTCCTTGTTGTCTGACCATGTGCGGATCGATTTGGGCCCCGGTGATGCCGATCGATTTTTGAGTGGCGTCCGCCGTCGGGGCGATTGGCCAGATGCTAGGCAAGTGGCCGTTTTTGGGCCAGCCTTGCCTGGAAGGCAAAGTACAGAGGTTGATCAGAACGGTCTGATTGACGAGAGAGTTTCGAACAAAGAGGTGTTGCTGGGATCTGCCCAGGTCAGCGCTGGAGAGTTGATACCAGGACGATTGCTGAGTCCTACCGAAATTGAACAGATTTAAGAAAGTGAACCATGAGCCACAAGCAAATTAGAAACATCGCCATCATTGCCCACGTTGACCACGGCAAAACCACCATGGTCGACCAGCTGCTTCGCCAGTCTGGCACCTTCGCGCAACATGAAAAAGTGGTTGATACCGTGATGGACAACAACGCGATTGAAAAAGAGCGTGGCATCACAATTTTGGCCAAAAACTGTGCTGTGACCTGGGAAGGCACTCACATCAATATTGTGGACACACCGGGACATGCTGACTTTGGCGGCGAAGTTGAACGCGCTTTGAGCATGGTTGATGGCGTTGTCTTGCTGATTGACGCGCAAGAAGGCCCCATGCCTCAAACCCGTTTTGTAACCAAGAAAGCCTTGGCTTTGGGCTTGAAGCCGATCTTGGTGGTCAATAAGGTCGATAAACCAGGTGCCCGGCCAGCTTACGTCGTCAACGCAGCATTTGACTTATTCGACAAGCTCGGTGCGACCGATGAGCAGCTTGATTTTCCGGTGGTCTATGCCTCTGGCATTAACGGCTGGTCGTCGTTGGAAGAGGGCGAGCCCAATGAGCAATGGGGCCCTGACATGTCGGCTCTGTTCAATACCGTGCTCAAGCACGTGCCGTCCCAAAAGGGCGACCCGGCAGCACCTTTGCAACTGCAAATTTCAGCACTTGACTTCTCGACCTTTGTGGGCCGCATCGGTGTGGGCCGTATCAGCCAGGGCACCGTTAGGCCGATGATGGACGTGGTGGTGATGGAAGGCCCGGACGGTAAAGCAGTGAAGGGACGTATCAACCAGGTCTTGACCTTCCAGGGCCTGGAGCGCGTGCAGACGAATGAAGCAGGCCCCGGTGAAATCGTACTGATCAATGGCCTGACGGACATCGGTATTGGTGTCACCATCACTGACCCGGTCACGCCCGCGCCGCTCCCCATGCTCAAGGTGGATGAGCCCACACTGACTATGAACTTCTGCGTCAATACCAGCCCGCTGGCAGGCCGCGAAGGTAAGTACGTCACCAGTCGCCAGATTTGGGATCGTCTGCAAAAAGAGCTGCAACACAACGTGGCCTTGCGCGTCAAAGAAACCGATGAAGAGGGCATCTTTGAAGTGATGGGCCGGGGCGAGTTGCACTTGACCATTTTGTTGGAAAACATGCGCCGCGAAGGTTATGAGCTGGCTGTGTCCAAACCACGCGTCGTGTTCAAGCACGTCGGCGGTGACGTGCATGAGCCGATCGAGATGGTAACAGCTGACATCGAAGACCAACACCAAGGCGGCGTGATGCAGGCCCTGGGAGAGCGTAAAGGCGAGCTGGTCAACATGGAGCCCGATGGCCGTGGCCGTGTTCGTTTGGAGTACCGCATCCCCGCGCGTGGCTTGATCGGTTTCACCAACGAGTTTTTGAACTTGACGCGTGGTACTGGTCTGATCTCCAACATCTTCGACAGCTATGAAGCCCACAAGGGCGACATTGGTGGCCGCAAAAACGGTGTGCTGATCTCCATGGACGCGGGCGAAATCTTCACCTACGCTTTGGGCAAGCTCGACGACCGCGGCCGCATGTTTGTGCGCGCCAATGACCCGGTTTACGAGGGCATGATCGTCGGCATCCACAGCCGTGAAAACGACCTGGTCGTCAACGCCACCCGTACCAAGCAGTTGACCAACTTTCGGGTCAGCGGCAAGGAAGACGCGATCAAGATCACACCGCCCATCGAGTGCACACTGGAATATGGTGTCGAATTCATTGAGGACGACGAATTGGTCGAAATCACGCCCAAGTCCATTCGCTTGCGCAAACGTCACTTGAGCGAGAGCGATCGCAAAAAGGCAGGTCGCGGGCTTTAAGCGCCCAGTCCGGGGGTTGATTGCCTGCACTTTAATCGATTGATTCGGGGCCAACTGGCTCCGTTTTCATTCACATCGCGTACAACTTTGGGGGCTTCCACCACTAACGCTTCCCACACCGCCTTACGCCGCCTTCTAAACCCCTCGATCCATGCCGTTTTTGACCCACAATCGCGCCGTCATCGTGATGCTGGCTGTTGCCCTAATGTGGTCTACCGCAGGGGTTGTCACGCGCCACCTTGAAGCCGCCAAAAGTTTTGAAGTGACGTTTTGGCGCAGCTTTTTCACCGTCCTTAGCCTGGCGGTGTTGTTGCCGCTTTTCAAGGGGCGTGACGTGTTTGCCAAAATACGCCACGCTGGCAGGGCGTTTTGGATTTCCAGCGTTTGCTGGTGCGGCATGTTCACATTTTTCATGGTGGCGCTCATGCTCAGCAGCGTGGCCAACGTTTTGGTGACCATGTCCATTGGGCCCTTGTTAACTGCCTTGGTTGCACGTGTGTTCATTGGGCATCGTATTCCTTTTCGCACTTGGGCGGCCATTTTTGTGGCTGGGTTGGGGATTGCCTGGATGTTTGCAGCGCAAGTCACTGGCGGGCAGCTTTTGGGCACTCTGGTCGCCTTGGGTGTGCCGCTCGCGGGCGCCATCAACTGGACAGTGACTCAGCACGCGCATGACCAAGGGCACGATGTCGATTTGGTGCCCGCAGTGTTGGCGGGTGCGGTTTTGTCTTGCGTGTTGACCTTGCCCCTGGCGTTTCCGCTGCAGGCCACAGCCCACGACATTACCTTGCTGGCAGGACTGGGGGTGGGTCAGCTTGCCATACCGTGCGTGCTGTCGGTCGTGTGTGCCCAGGTTCTCAAAGCGCCTGAGGTGTCCCTGTTGGCGCTGCTTGAAGTACCTTTTGGTATTCTGCTGGCCTGGCTGGGGGCCAACGAAGCCCCGGATTCCAGCGTCATTTTGGGTGGTGCTTTGGTTATTGGCGCTTTGGTAACCAACGAGCTAGTGGGTTGGCGGCAGCGGGGGTAGTGTGGTTTTGCGGGGCAACGAAAAGTGGAAGGTTGAGCCCTTCCCAAGAGTCGACTCAACTCGTACGCTTCCGCCGTGAGCGTCAACGAACCTTTGCACGATGGCCAGGCCTAAGCCAGTGCCTTCAGAATTGTCCGGATCTGATTCGCCCTTTTCGAACACGCTGGCCAGCATGGCCTCGGGGATTCCTGCGCCGTTGTCGCTAACCCAGCAATCAATGAAGCCTGCCGCATTGCCGTCTGGGCCAGTATGAGCTGCTGCAACAATGATTTCACCGCCAGGTGTGTAGCGGATGGCGTTGGACAACAAGTTCTGCAAGATGCGTTTCAACAAACCAGCGTCGGCATAAGCGCTCAGATCATCCGGCACTTGATTGATCAGGCGTGCTTTGCTGTTTTCTACAAGCGGCTGGATTTCCTCGATCAACGACTCCACCAGAGGCCATAGATCAAACTCGCGTCGCTCCAGTTTGATGCCATCGACCCCAGAAGAATCTTTCGACTCGTCCAGACTGCCCAGATTCGCGTTTTCCTCAAGCACTTTGCGAACCAAACCTTCGAGCTGTTGAACACTGCGACGAAGCGTTCTGAGCATTTGGGCAGAGTCTGGCGTAAAACCCAATTTTGGCAGCCGGCTTTCCAGAACCCTTCCGGCCAGTGAAATTGCAAACAAAGGCGTTTGCAAATCGTGCGCCACAAAGGCGAGATACTCCTCACGTTTTCGCGTGACCTCAAGCGCGCGCTGGCTGGAATAAGTCTGCAACGCCATACCAATAGCCAAGTCGAAAACCCGGTTGATCACGTGAAACGGTCTGCCCTGCAGCGTGATGCCGTTCTCACTTGCCAGGTCGTGAATACAGCCACGCAGAATGTTGTATTCCGCAACCACCTCCTCAATGTCAAAACCGTCGGTCAGCCGTTGCTTACCATGCGTTTGAGCGCTTTCCTCGACCAACGCCTCAGGAATCGTCTGGTTGGAGTTTTTCTCAAGCGCTTCTGCCAATTCAGTGAGCAGGTTGGGAATGTGATCGTTGAGCGTGGGTGTGTCGAGGTGCTTTGCCGATGGCAGCGCTCGCACTTGCTTTCGCCATCGCGCAAGCAGTGCGTCCCGCTGCTGGTCTACGAGCGCGGCGAGTTTGTCAAGATCCGATTGGGCCATATTGCGCGTGTTTTCCATGGTGAATTGTGGATGCCCTTTAAGCAAATCCGAGGCAAACCGATGATGAGTTCATTGGGTGAGTGGACACCTGCCAACATCACCTTCGCAAGTGAGTTTTATCTTGTGTTCGGCTTTATTAGTATAGCAATACTTCTATATTATTAGAGGGTTACAAGCCGCTTAGAAAAAATTTCTGGTGACTTCGCTTGATTTTAAAGAAAAATTGACACACATGTTCATTCAGTGTCAGAAGTCATATTAAGAAATTGCTAGGGCGCCTCGCTAGCTGCAATCTCTGCCGTTTGCTGGTTTGGTTTGGTGACCTTGATGATTTCAATATTTGAGCCTTTTCGACTCAGCTTGCTTGCACTTGGGAATCGCAGGCTACCCAATACGGGGATTGCCGTTATTGCGCGGTAACTGGCAATGCAGACAGGCGGCGCGATAGCTCATCCAGAACCGGCGCGATTTGATTGCCAACGCTTATTTGTGGATTTGAGAATCCGTCGGTTTTGCCAGCCTCTTTCTCACGCTGCGCGATGATGGGCAGGGTTTTTTCGAAGGCTTCTTGAAGCGAGTAAGTGGTACGAAGTTGCTCATCAAATAGCGCGCGCCCAAAGAAGGTCAGCTCAGATTTTTTACCACAGCCATACGATGTGTGGGTGGCGTCCGCCGCTGTCATTACCAAGCTGTGGTCGTTGGCCAGCGGGGGAATCCAGCCACCGGCATAGCAGGCCGAGATGATTAGCACGCGGTGGCGAATGCCGGCAGCATCCAGCATGGCCGCCAGCGCGCGGGGTGTGAGCTCGTCAACCTGCAGCGGCCAGTGGTTGGCGGCAAGTTTGAAGTCGTTCGCGCCGTGCGATGTCATGTACATCAACAGCACGTCATTGTCTTTGTCCATCTTTTGGGCGATGACTCGCAAGCTACGCTCAAGGTTTAACGGTGTGGCCCACGCGATGGACGATGCAGTGCTAGTGTGGTTGATCAGCTGCACCAAACGGCCAGTCGTGTCAAAACGCTGGTTCAGCACACCGCTGACCAGTCTGTTCTCGTTGATGAACACGTTCTCTGACGCGTAGGGCGCAAACACGACAGCGTAAAGTTCGCGCGTGCCTGGCCGGTGGGGCTTGAGCGCTTCAAGCTCGGTTTGCAGCAAGGCCGTTTGCTGTTCGAACAAGCCTTGGCTCAGCGCCATTTGCGGCGGCGGCTTTTCTGAGCTTTCGACCGAGTAATCGACATCCCATTCGCTGCTGGGCAGTGCGTAGCTCCACGCAAGACCTAAGGTGACCGAGCTAACAACCAGCGCTGCAATCGCGCGTCCGGCCAGTTCAAACAGCCGGCCCAAGCGATAAGTAACCAGCGCACCCCAAGCCAACACAGCCCATCCGAGCAGATAGACAGTCCAGAGTAGCCACGGGTTTTGGCTGAACTCAGGCAAGCGATAACCGAGGACAGCAAGCACGGCAGCAATAAACATCAACGGAATCGACGCGGCATGGGACAACCCTAGGAGCGTACCCAGATGCAGTGGGCGCGTTGCCGCATTTGGCGGGGTAATCTGCACGATGCACCAGGTCGCCAGCGCCATCACGGGCAGTACCATCCACCCCACCAACCAGCCACGCGCGCTGAACAACACGGGGCCGTCAATCTCAAAGCGAGTGATGCCAAGGTTGATGCTGATCAGCACGAGCGTCACCATCGCAAATTGCAATGCGGTGATGTGTTGACCGCGCCAGGCGATGGGCCGAAAGAACGCAATCTGCTGCCCCGCCTTAAGCCATTCACGCAGTGACCATGAGGCAGAAGTTGTCGGAGTTGTCGAAGGCTCGGACTGGAAGGAGGTGTTTTGCATGTCAACCCGATCCTCAGGTTGGATGGGCACGAGCTCGGGTGCAGATGTTGTTGGCAAATCGTTCATCCATCAATGGTAACTTTGCCTGGTCGCAGTTTTAGGCTCATGCTCAGCGGTGAAGGTCAGTTCGGCTCGCCCACTGGGAGGTGGTGGGGCATGAGCGTTTTGGGGCTTTCGACTCTGGCGCGTCATTTGGGGAATTACACTGTGAGAAGTCTTGGCCTCATAGCGCAACGCGCAGCTCACATGCCTCTTTCGAATCAACCCAGTTCACCTCATACTGACCACGTCATCAGCGAAATCGTCGGTACAGTCGGCTTCATCACCTTGAACCGACCCGCCGCGCTCAACGCCCTGTCATTGGGCATGATTCGCAGCATCACCGCCCATTTGCTGGCCTGGCGTGACGACGATGCCGTTCAAGCCGTGGCGATGCGCGGCTTGAGTAAAAGTGAGGCTGGCCCCGTGCCGTTTGGTGCCTTTTGTGCAGGCGGCGACATTCGGTTTTTTCATCAGGCAGTGCTGGCGGGCAATCCGCAACTGGAAGATTTTTTCACCGAGGAATACGCCCTTAACCACTTGATTCACACCTTCCCCAAGCCGACGGTGGCCTTCATGGACGGCATTGTCATGGGTGGTGGCATGGGTTTGAGCCAAGGCATGAGCCTGCGCTTGGTCACCGAGCGCACCAAAATGGCGATGCCTGAAACTCAGATTGGCTTGTTCCCTGACGTCGGTGGCGGTTATTTTTTGAGCCGTTGCCCGGGTCACTTGGGCGAATGGCTGGGTTTGATTGGCGAAACCGTGGCCCCCGCAGACGCCGTGGCCTTTGGTTTGGCAGATGGCTTGGTCGAATCCGCCCAAATGCCTGCCCTTTGGAAGGCATTGGGCGAACTCACCCAAGTGAATTTGCAGGCTATTCAAAACCTGGTGCGCCCACACCTGGCAGCGCCCAAAGACCACACCCGCCGCGCCAGAGACTTAATTGACCCCGTGTTTTCATTAGCCACAGTCCCTGAAATCGAGCAGGCTTTGAGCGCCAACGCCAGCCCCTGGGCGCAAGACACCCTGGCTTTGCTGCACAAACGCTCGCCGCTCATGCTGCATGTGACTTTGGCGCAAATTCGCAGGGCTCGCGGGCGCAGTTTGGCGGATGACCTGCGCATGGAGCGCAACATGGTGCGGCACAGCTTTCACCCCCATCACTTGGGGCAAACCGCTGTGCAAAGCGACACGATGGAAGGCATTCGCGCCCAAGCCGTTGACAAAGACCGCCTGCCAAAATGGCATGCCAAGCGCATTGCCGACATCACATCGGTGCAGGTTGATCCATTTTTTGCAAGCCCTTGGCCAGAGGCTGCCCATCCGCTAAAAGGGCTCTAACATACCCAATTTGGGTATGTTGAGGTCAAAAATACATCAAAAAGACGAATTTATGACAAAAAATGCCTCTAGCTCTCGAATATATTCAATAGTTTGCTAGTATTTTAATAGCAAAAAATCTCAGCGATTCCGGTCTTTCATGGCGCGATCAACTTCGCGTTTGCCTTCACGGTCTTTGATGGTGTCGCGTTTGTCGTGCTCGGCCTTGCCCTTGGCCAAGGCAATTTCGCACTTCACCTTGCCCGTTTTCCAATGCAAATTCAGTGGCACCAGGGTGTATCCCTTTTGCTCCACCTTGGCGCTCAGGCGTTTGATTTGCTCCCGGTGCATCAGCAGCTTTTTAGTGCGCACCTTGTCCGGGCTAATGTGGGTTGACGCGGTATTGAGCGGCGTGATTTGCAGGCCAATCAAAAACAGCTCGCTCTCGCGGATCACCACGTAGCCGTCGGTCAATTGCACCTTGCCTTCGCGCAGGGATTTCACCTCCCAGCCTTCAAGCACCAAGCCGGCCTCAAACCGCTCTTCAAAAAAGTAGTTGTAGGCGGCCTTTTTGTTGTCGGCGATGCGGGTGTTCTTACTTGCAGCGGTTTCGGGTTTTTTAGCCATGAGGTGGGTTGAATTGGGGACGGATCATGTCAAAAAGCAAAAGCTGACCTGAGTGGCCGTTGCGCCGAACGGGCTTTGGCGCCAATTCCGAACTCTGCTGTCTACAATCCAGCCCCTATTCTATGAAAACCGTCAACAAGTCCGTTCTAATCTGGTACAGCCCTGCTGAAATGTACGCTTTGGTCATCGGGGTGGCCGATTACCCGCAGTTTTTACCTTGGTGCGACCAGGCCCGGGTGGTCGCCACAGACGACAACGGCATGACCGCCGAAATCGGCATTCATTTTGCGGGATTGAGGCAAAAATTCACCACCCGCAACACCCACAGTGACGGCCGCCAAGTGGTGATCAGCCTGGTGAACGGCCCATTTTCAAAACTCGAAGGCGAATGGAATTTTCTACCCTTGGGCGACGGCAGCCAGCGGGCCTGCAAGGTGGAACTAAAGCTCAATTACGGCTTTGACAACGCCACATTGGGCAAACTGGTCGGCCCGGTGTTTGACAAAATTGCGGGCACTTTGGTGGATTCCTTCGTCAAACGCGCTGAGCAGGTTTACGGCGGCTAGCGCGTTGCTACATAACTGTTGCCTGACCCTTGCCAACTCATTGCCAACCCGTCGCCAGTTCGTTGCCAGTTCGTTGCCAGTTTGCCCCGCTCAAAGCCAGTTGATGTGACCCAGCGCGTGACCGCAAAGACCCTCATCGTGACCGTGGTTTGTGCCATTGCGCCACGCCAGGTCTCTGAAATTCAACTGCAACTGCCCGCAGGCAGTACTGTGGCTGACGCCTTGCGAGCCAGCGGTTTGCTGGCACTTCAAACGGCTTCAAACGTCGAATCAAATACCCAATCAAGCGCCGAATACAGCGCCGATTCAAAGGCAGATTTAGACATCGTCAACTTGGGTATTTGGGGGCGCAAGGCCACGCCGCATCAGGTATTGCGCGACTTGGACAGGGTAGAGATTTACCGCGCTCTGAAGGTAGACCCCAAAGTCGCCCGGCGTGCGCGTTTTGCCAAACAGGGGGCTAAAACGGCTGGTTTGTTTGCCAAACTGCGTGACGGTGCCAAGTCTGGGTATTGAGGTGTCGCCACCGATCAAAGTTTGAAACGTTTGATTACAAATTCACTACGGTTTGCGTGGGGTCAATCCGCGATCTGACGCTTGAATGCAACGCGAAAGCCTGCCAACTCGGTGTTGGCGAAGCAACGCGTTCTGCCCGGCGTTATTTGCAGCTCGCGTCAATCATGCCCTGAACGCGCTTTGTTTCAGCAGCGCGGGCAGCGTCGTCCATGATTTCTCGCTCGCCTTTTGCATTGGTCACGCCTATGCGCCCGCCAGAATCCAGGGTGGTTTTGGCGGTTTTGGCTCGGGCGCAGTTTTCAATTTTAATTTTGGCGGACTTTTGCTCTTCTTCGGCTTTCTTGGCCGCCACAGCATCAGCCGCTTGCTTTTTCTTCTGCTCAAGTTCCTTTTCAAGGCCAGTGAGCTTCGGCACACTGGTGGTGGCCGCTGGAGCCGCTGGGCCGGTTGCTCCATTGAGCACAGGTGGCGCGCCATCGGGTGTTATGTCTGCCGTCGCACCTGCGGCCCCGCCAGCTGCGGCCCCAGCTGCTGCGTCAGGGCCTTTGGCGGCGGTGTTGCCTGCGGTGGTGGCCGGGCTGCCTTTAAGTTGCCCGCCAGGGCGTTTCAAAATATTTTTTTCCAGCACATCAGGCGGCGGCGCTTTGTCGCTGTAAACCTTGCGCCCGTCCTTGTCCATCCAAGTCCATTGGGCCATGGCGGTCACAGAGGCAAGGCAAATTGCCCCTGCAAAAACGCGGGCGACAGTTAGAAAATGGTGCTGCGCTCTGGGCGAAGACCCTTGAAGTTGACGTGTAAGCATGCTCATAGTCTTAGTTTAGCGTTGTGGCTTGCAAAAATGAAGGTGCGCAGTGCAGCTTGCATGGTGTGTTCGATGGTTGCTAGCCAAACAACGCAGCCCCGCTGTCCAAGATGCAAGGGTTAGCACGGATAAGGCGGGGGAAGGGCGGGTAGAATGAACTTTTTGGAGCTTTGACATGCGCCTACTTGGCAAAGCGCTCACCTTCGACGATGTGTTGTTGGTTCCAGCGTACTCCCAGGTCCTGCCCAAGGACACCTCGCTTTCCACCCGATTTTCCCGCAACATTGCCCTGAACCTGCCGCTGGTTTCAGCCGCGATGGACACCGTGACCGAGGCCAGACTGGCCATCGCCATCGCGCAAGAAGGCGGCATTGGCATCGTTCACAAAAACCTGACAGTTCAAGAGCAGGCCGCGCAAGTGGCCAAGGTGAAACGCTACGAATCAGGCGTTTTGCGCGACCCGGTGGTCATCACCCCGCACCACACCGTACGCCAAGTGATTGATTTATCAGACCAATTGGGCGTTTCGGGCTTTCCGGTCTGCGACGGCGGCAAGGTGGTTGGCATTGTGACGGGGCGCGACTTGCGGTTCGAAACCCGTTATTCAATACCCGTCAGCGAAATCATGACCCCGCGTGAACGCCTGGTCACCGTGCCCGACGGCACGACGCTGGCCGATGCAAAGGCGCTTTTGAACAAGTTCAAGTTAGAGCGCCTGCTGGTCGTCAACGACGCGTTTGAGCTTAAGGGCCTAATTACGGTCAAAGACATTACCAAGCAAACCAGTTTTCCAAACGCCGCCCGTGATACACACGGAAAACTGCGCGTGGGTGCGGCCGTGGGCGTGGGCGAGGGCACCGAGGAGCGGGTAGAAGCCTTGGTGCGTGCAGGCGTGGACGCGCTGGTGGTTGACACTGCGCACGGCCACAGCAAAGGCGTGATTGATCGGGTGCGCTGGGTGAAACAGAATTACCCGCATATCGATGTAATTGGCGGCAACATTGCCACGGGGGCTGCGGCGCTGGCCTTGGTAGCGGCGGGTGCCGATGGGGTTAAGGTTGGCATAGGCCCGGGCAGCATTTGCACCACCCGCAACGTGGCGGGCGTGGGCGTGCCGCAAATCATGGCGATCGACAGCGTGGCCACCGCCTTGAAGGGCTCGGGTGTGCCAATGATTGCCGATGGCGGCGTTCGCTACAGCGGTGACATTGCCAAAGCGCTGGCGGCGGGCGCGTCCACCGTCATGATGGGCGGCATGTTTGCAGGCACTGAAGAGGCCCCCGGCGAGGTAATTTTGTTTCAGGGCCGCAGCTACAAAAGCTACCGGGGCATGGGCAGCATTGGTGCCATGCAGCAGGGCAGCGCCGACCGCTATTTTCAGGAATCAACCACCGGCAACCCCAACGCCGACAAGTTGGTACCCGAGGGCATCGAAGGCCGCGTCCCGTACAAGGGCTCGATGGTGTCTATCATTTACCAAATGGCAGGTGGCGTGCGAGCCAGCATGGGCTACTGCGGTTGCGCCACCATTGCAGACATGCAGGAACAAGCCGAGTTTGTTGAAATTACCTCCGCTGGCATTCGCGAAAGCCATGTACACGACGTGCAGATCACGAAGGAAGCGCCGAATTACCGCGCGGAGTGATGGTGCCTATTTAGAGAAATTGACCAAATTTACTACAGTTGTGGTAAAACTTGGTTCAATTTCATCAAAATTATCTTCAAGTGGCAATTATTTAGTTAACTAGGCCTCTGGCTCTCGAATAATATAGCTTTATTGCTATTAAAATAGTAGCATGCATCAAAGAATCCTGATCCTCGACTTCGGCTCTCAAGTCACCCAGCTCATCGCCCGTCGCGTGCGTGAGGCCCATGTTTACTGCGAAGTCCACCCCTGCGACGTGACGGATCACTGGGTTCGCGCCTATGCGGCGGATGGCTCGCTCAAGGGCATTATTTTGTCGGGTAGCCATGCCAGTTTGTGGGAAGACGAAAGCTTGCGTGCGCCGCAAGCTGTTTTTGAGCTGGGTGTGCCGGTGCTGGGTATTTGCTTTGGCATGTACGCCATTGCTGCCGCCTTAGGTGGCAAGGTCGAAGGCGGCCATGGCCGCGAATTTGGTCACGCCCAACTGCGCGCGCGCGGCCACACCAAGTTGTTTGAAGGCATTCAAGACTTTGCCACCTCCGAAGGTCACGGCATGCTCAATGTCTGGATGAGCCACGGCGACAACGTGGTCGAAATGCCGCCCGGCTTCAAGCTCATGGCCAGCACCGAAAGTTGCCCCATCGCGGGCATGGCCGACGAGGTTCGCAAGTTTTACGCCGTGCAGTTTCACCCCGAAGTCACCCACACCACCCAAGGCAAGGCCATTTTGGACCGCTTTGTTTTACGCATTTGCGCGGCCCAGCCCGATTGGGTGATGAAAGACCACATTGCCGAAGCCGTCGAAAAAATCCGCCAGCAAGTGGGCGATGAAGAAGTCATTTTGGGCCTGTCTGGTGGGGTCGACTCATCGGTTGCCGCAGCACTCATCCACCGCGCTATTGGCGATCAGCTGACCTGCGTGTTTGTAGACCACGGCTTGCTGCGCCAAAACGAAGGCGATTTGGTCATGGACATGTTTGTTGGCAAACTGCACGCCAAAGTCATTCGGGTGGACGCAGAAGCGCAGTTTTTGGGTCATTTGAGCGGCGTGAGTGACCCCGAAGCCAAACGCAAGATCATTGGCCGCGAGTTTGTTGAGGTTTTCAAGGCAGAAGCTGCAAAACTGAAGGCTGCCAACGCCTTATCAAAGGGTGCCAAGTGGCTCGCCCAAGGCACGATTTACCCCGATGTCATCGAGTCTGGCGCTGCAAAATCCAAAAAAGCTGTCGTCATCAAAAGCCACCACAACGTGGGCGGCCTACCCGAGCAATTGGGTTTGAAGCTGTTAGAGCCATTGCGCGATTTGTTCAAAGACGAAGTGCGTGAGTTGGGCGTCGCACTGGGTTTGCCGCACGACATGGTGTACCGCCACCCGTTCCCTGGCCCGGGCTTAGGTGTGCGCATTCTGGGCGAAGTCAAAAAAGAATACGCCGACCTGCTGCGCAAAGCCGACGCCATCTTCATTGAAGAACTGCACAATTTCAAAGAAACCGCGCCCGGCCCCAACTTCGGCAAAACCTGGTACCAACTCACCAGCCAGGCCTTCACCGTATTTTTGCCCGTCAAAAGCGTCGGCGTGATGGGCGATGGCCGCACCTACGACTACGTGGTTGCCTTGCGCGCGGTGCAAACCAGCGACTTCATGACGGCTGATTGGGCGGAGCTTCCTTATGCGCTTTTGAAGAAAGTCTCAAGCCGAATCATTAATGAAGTGCGCGGGATTAACCGCGTGACGTATGACGTGTCGTCCAAGCCGCCTGCGACGATTGAGTGGGAGTGATATTTACCCATTGATTCAAACGTCATTTATGCGAAGTTTGATGTAATATTGCATCAAATTTGATTCAAAATAGGAATTGCTCAATGCGCACAACCATCACCATCGACGACGCTTTGCATCAAAAAGCGCTTGACCTCGCCGACCCCAAGCTGGATAAGGCTGATTTGTTTCGTGAGGCCATCAACACATTTATTCGCGTGCAAGCAGGTAAGCGTCTGGCAGCCTTGGGCGGCCAGGCACCTGAAATGCCCGATGTACCGCGCCGACGAGCAGCTGCTGCGTCTGCATGATCTTGCGTCCTAGGGATGTCCAATGAATGTGCTTGTCGACACGTCGGTTTGGGTCGCGCATTTCCGCGCCTCAAACACTGCGTTGACTAACTTATTGGAGCGCGGTCTAGTTCTGGGTCACCCATTGGTGTTGGCTGAAATCGCCTGCGGAACGCCACCCGCGCCCCGCGTACAAACTTTGAGCGATCTGGCACTGCTCGACCAAGCTAACCAAGCAAGCCTCTCGGAAGTGATGGCATTCATTGAACGCGAAAAACTGTACGGATTAGGCTGCGGCTTCGTGGATTTGGCGTTGCTCGCCAGTGCTTGCGTATCCCCCGCCACCTCACTTTGGACGTCGGATTAGAAACTTCAGGGATTGGCTAGACGATTTGACGTCAACTTCGAATTGCCGTTGCATTGATTGGCCTGGCCTGACCATAGCGAATATTCCGACGGCGTGATTGCCAACCGAGCAAGACGACGCCCAATGCGAGCAAGGCTAGCGGGCTCGGTTCCGAGACAGGCATGGGGCCAGGAACGGGCGTAGGTCCAGGACCTGGACCTGGGTTGGGGTCTGGCTCAGGATCAGGAACGGGATCAGGTGTGTCGACACTAAAATTAAACGAATGAATTCGCTGGTCAGCTTGAACAATGCCTGTTCCGCCAGTGAAACCAGCGTAGAAGTAGCGGCCAAATCGATCGGCGAGGTCAATATGGACCGACTGGTTCACACTCACGTCTCTGCCACCGTCGTCATCATAAAAGTGGTACAGGCCAGAAAGTGACAGGATATGGTCGATTGCGTTGTAATGGACGGTTTGTGAACCGGCATTCAGCAAAGCGCAAGCGGCCCCTTTGACCGGCGACTTTGGCGCGTTGTAGGGGTTTCCTGTTGTGTCAAGACCAATGCGACAGTTGTCCCAAGTTTGAACAACTGAACCAACGGCTCGGCCAAAAAGGCCACCGTAACCGATATCGCCACCCCCACGTCCCAGCGCGGAACTGCTCCAGCTTTGAAGGGCGAACGCGAAACCGT
This sequence comes from Rhodoferax sp., assembly GCA_031386665.1. Classification (GTDB taxonomy): domain Bacteria; phylum Pseudomonadota; class Gammaproteobacteria; order Burkholderiales; family Burkholderiaceae_C; genus JANYCG01. The sequence continues at coordinate 123,629 of JANNCN010000047.1, forward strand.
CTCCCTTTGGATTAAAACCATTGTCGTGACCTCTCAGAGAAAACGTAAACTGCGCGGTGAAGCTGTTGGCCGTAGATACAGGCTTGAGCAGCCAGGCAGAGCTGACCTCGCCAGTGGAGTAATTCAACTGCAAGTCAGTGCCGACCATGCGTGCCCAGCCTTCTAGATTCATCAAGTTACCGTCAAAAATAACCGGTGTGGCGAAAGCAGGCACCGATAGAGTAGAGGCCAGGCAGGCCAATGTCGCCCAGAGTTTGCGCAAATTGTTTTTCATGAATTACTTCATCGTGTGTCAATGAGTCCTAGCTTAGCGTTTACCCGTGCAAAAAGCAGCTATACGGAAGTATGGGTTGGTGCGGCATCGAGGAGCATTGACAATTTGGGCTTCAAAGCCACCCCATGACCAATGCCGAAGCACTCCTGCGCGAACAAGCGCGGCTTATTCATCGCAATGCGCCCACCGGCATCATTGGTGGATTTGTGGTCGCTTGCGTTCTGGCAAGCGCCTTTTGGTCGGTGAGTGAACACGCCCATCTTGGGTTATGGCTTTCGGCTGGCGGGTTGCTTTCAATTTACCGCCTTGTTGTTTGGCGCAACCACAAAGCGGATGACTTTTCAGTTGCTTCCGCTCAAGCTTGGCTGCGTCATGCCATGGTCGGCGCGGCCATTTCAGGCTGCGTATGGGGCGCAGGCACACTGGTTTTCTTTGTGCCCAATGACTTTGTCTACCACCTCATCTACGTCTTCGCAATCGCGATGATGGGTGTCACCGCCATGTTCAGCTACAGCGCCCACTACCCGACATTCACGGCATTTTTTGCGCCAACAACAATTCCGGGCGCGGTGGGAATGATGATGCAAGGCACCTTCCTGCACGCGCGTATAGGCTTGGGCGTCGTCATATTCATGCTGGTGACGGCATGGTTCTTCGTCAGTTTCAACCGCATGTTCGTCAAATCGCTACAGCTCGCACTAGAAAACACCGACCTGGTAAATCAACTGACAGTGCAAAAGGAGGCCGCTGAAAACGCCAATCTTGCCAAATCGCGCTTTCTCGCCGTTGCCAGCCACGATCTGCGTCAGCCCATGCATGCGCTAACGCTTTATCTTGGCGCACTGGACGCCGACGATCTCCAGCCGGCAGCACGTACTAATCTGGCAAATGTCAAGCAGTGCGCGCAAACCATGGACGAAATGTTTCGCGCATTGCTCGACATATCGCGTCTGGATGCGGGTGCCGTACCGATTGAGATGCGGCGTTTTGCAATGGAGCCGCTTCTTGAACGATTGCGCATCGAATTCGAGCCACAAGCCCGCGCGAAGGAGATCGGATTGACGGTAAGGCACTGTGCGCAGTCTCTCGACAGTGATCCGGATTTGGTCGAGCGAATTCTGCGCAATCTGATCACCAACGCCATTCGGTATACCCACCAAGGAAGGGTATTGGTTGCCTGCCGCCAGCGTGCGGGCAAGTTGAGCGTAGGGGTCCACGACACGGGAATGGGCATTTTGCCGACCGAGCAACGCAAGATATTTGACGAGTTCTATCAGGTTGGCAATCCAGAACGCGACCGAACTAAGGGCATTGGGCTGGGGTTGGCCATCGTTGCCAGACTTGCGAAATTGCTGAATTCACCGGTGGCTCTCAGCTCGCGCGTCGGACGTGGCTCGATGTTTGTCATTGATCTGCCGCTTGCAGTTGGCGACATGGCATTGGGCGACATGGCTTACCGCGCAACTGCGGCATCGTCGCCTACCGTGGCACGGACGGACATGGCTGGATTGTGTATTTTGGTCGTGGACGATGAAGCACAGATACTAACGGCGACTCGCGACCTACTTGAGCGGTGGCAGTGCCAAGTGGTCACGGCAGCATCGGGCGGGCAGGCGCTGCAGAAGCTAGCCACCAGTCCGCGTGCGCCCGATGCCATTATTTGCGACTACCGCTTAAGAAATCACGAAACGGGCATCGATGTGATCGAAGCGTTGCGCACTGAATTCAACACCGACATTCCCGCCATCGTCGTGAGCGGTGATGTGGCACCAGCGCGCATGGTCGAAGCGCAGGCCAAAGGCTTGCATGTCCTTCACAAGCCGTTTAACGAGCAGGCATTGCGATTGGCGCTGACTAAAGTCCTGCCAGAGAATCACGCAACTTAGCCCTGGGCATAGAGGCCCAGACGACGGGCGACTACCACTGCTTGCGTACGGTTTGCCACCTTAAGCGCCCGAAATATCGACGACACATGCATTTTGACCGTGACCTCGGCCAGATTCAGCCGCAAGCCCATTTCCTTGTTGGAATGGCCTTGGCACAGTAGCGGCAAAATGTCTCGCTGGCGCGGGGTCATCATGATCAAATCCGCATCAGCAATTGTCTGCTCGCCATCAGGCATGACCCAACGCACCGCCTGAAATTTTCCTGCCAAAGCATCCACAATCACGCCCGTCAGCACGTCTGCTGGAACCGCTTTGGACACAAACGCCCGCGCCCCCGCGCTTAACGCGGATTTCACCTCGCGTCTGTCATCCGATGCCGACACGGCGATAACCGTAGCGAGGGGCGCAACCCGGCAAATAGCGCGTATCGCCTCAGCACCGCTCATGCCCGGTAACCCCGGATCGATGAGTACCAAACGCAGTTCGTGAAGCGTTCCAGCAACCCTCAAGCCCTCCTCGGCGGAGCTCACAGCTTTAACTTCCAGGCCGCCCAATGCAGGCCGCAACAGGGCCGTCAAAGCATCCCTGTACAGCGGATGGTCCTCGATAATTAGGGCGGTGCCGTTCATCAGATGAGTTGTTTTTTTTATCTTTGTGATTCACGTTTCACGCATCGTAGCTGAAAACTATATCGTGAAGAGGGTAGAGGGAGACGGTCATCGGTGACTGTCGCAAAATCAGATTCTTAAACTCCATGCCCGCAAAAAAGCCCCACCTCGGTCAAGAAGGTGGGGCAAATTGCCCCGACACCGGTCACGGCGCCGGGCCAATGGGGAGATCAAACGGTTACAGGGTGTTTTTGTCTTTGCTAAACCATGAGTCGCTGGCTTTGCGGCCCCATTCAGCGACTTGCTTTTCGGCTTCGTCTTTGGCAACGCCGTAGCGCTCCTGAATTTTGCCCGCCAGTTGGTCCTGGCGGCCTGCAATCACGTCCATATCGTCATCGGTCAGTTTGCCCCATTGTTCTTTGGCTTTGCCAGTGACTTGTTTCCAGTTGCCTTGAATTTGATCCCAGTTCATAGTGAACTCCTTGGTTTGGTTGCTTGAAATTTTGCCAAGCCGCGAGATGCGACTTGGCCCGGTTAGTCGAACTCGTCTTAAGGACGAATGACGATTTCGTTGCGCACGGTTTTAACGCCACTGATGTTGCGAGCCAGGTTGCCTGCGATGAATTTTTCATCGCCATTTTTGGCAAAGCCCGACAACATCACGGTGCCGTTCAACGTCTCTACGCTGATGGAGGACGCATCGACTTGCTTGTCTTCAATGAATTTGGCCTTCACGCGGGTGGTGATGCCCGCGTCGTCGATGTAGGCACCTACGGTTTCTTGTCCACGGCTCACGGCGCAGCCGGAAATGGTGACTAGGGCAAAGGCGGTCATGGTGACAGCCAAAATGTTACGAGCGGTTGTGGTTTGAAATTTCATGGTCATTCTCCAGTTTGTTGAGGGTTAGCTACTTTGGTTTGGTGCGTCTTGGGCATTGCCCGAAGCCGACAGTTAAATGTAAAAGTCCTGGTTCTCGGCAGCCATCAGCAAGCCACTCTTGTCGGTGTAGGACGAAACCGCTGCTGCGCTCAAAGCGCTTGCTGCGCCCGATGAGTTGGTTGCGTCGTTTGCGGCCTTCGTCGTCTTTGCCGAATTTGTCTCGCTAGCCGCGTTTGTGCCTTTGTCATCCACTTGCGTGTTGTCATCAATCACCTGCTGCAAATGCTCAACCTGCTCAACATGCGCCTCCTGCGCTTGGGTGTGGATATGCCAGGCCGCTACAAAAAGCGCAGCAATTGCGGGTCCCAAAACAAAGCCGTGCACCCCAAACACCACCATGCCGCCCAGCGTGGTCACCATCACCAGGTAGTCGGGCAGGCGGGTGTCTTTGCCCACCAAGGCGGGACGCAACACGTTGTCCACCAGGCCGATGACGAGCACGCCAAAGGCGGTCAGGCCCACGCCATGCCACACCTCGCCAATCACAAAATAGTAAAGGGCCACAGGCACCCACACCAGCGCGGCACCCACGGCCGGCAGCAGCGACAAAAACGCCATCACCACCGCCCACAACAAGGCGCCGCTGACGCCCAGCACCCAAAATGCCACGCCGCCCAGGGCCCCTTGAATCACCGCAATCACCAGGTTGCCTTTGACGGTCGCCCTGACCACAGTGGCAAATTTGTTAAACAGCTGGTGTTTGTTGCCTGCCGCCAGCGGAATGGCGTGGCGGATTTCGCGGGCGAGCTGCTCGCCATCGCGCAGCATGAAAAAAGCCAGGTACAAGGTGATGAACAGGCTGGCGATGTAGTCCAGCGTGACCATGCCAATGTCCAGGGTTTGTGCGGCGATGAACTGGCTGCCCTGAGCCAGCAGGTCAGCCGCGCGTCGGTGAACGACTTCAAACTGGCCCAGACCAAAGCGGTCCAGCAAATTGGCCAACCAGGAGGGCAGGGCGTCAAACACGGCGTGCAAATAGGGCACAGGCTGCAGTTCGCCAGACTCCAACTTTTGGTACAGCGCGGCGGCGTCACGGGCCAGGGCCGCCAGAATCAGCGCCATGGGAATGATCAGCATGACCACCACAATCAGCAGGGTGACTAAGGCGCTGGCATTGGCTTCACCGCGCCAGCGCCCCAGCAAGCGCCTGTGCAGCGGCGCGAACAGCAGCGCGATGATGCAGGCCCACAAAACCGCGCCATAAAACGGGACCAGCACCCAGCCTAGCGCCACGGTCACGATCACCAACAAACTGGCCAAACCCTTGCCCACGGGCTGCAGCGGTATTTCGTTGGCGGCGACGCTCATTGCGGGCGGGCTGGGCGTGGGCGCGGGCTTGCCGGTCAACGCAGCTTTAGGACTTTTTGAGCAGGGAAACCACAAAGGTGATGGCCGCCAAAATAGCGAACACCACGAACAATATTTTGCCAATTTCCATAGCACCGGCGGCAATGCCACCAAAGCCGAAAATGGCAGCTATCAAGGCAATGACAAAGAAAACAACGGCGTAATGCAGCATGGTGAATCTCCTGATGAGGTGGGTTGAAACGACTGAACCGCTTGGGTTTGCGCAGCTTGAATCTGCGACGTGACCAGTGTCAGGGCGGCTCAGCACCTGGCAAATAGGCGCAGCCCATGGGCGGGTGTGGGTCGGCAGCGCGTGGGCGTGTAGGCGCGCGCCTACGTGAAGGGCCAAATCGGGTCGATTTTGACAAAAAAGAACCTGCAGGTTCTTTTTTATTGAAAACGCCTAAAAATGGCCAAAATATGAATAAAAGAGGCCTCTAGCTCCCGAATAATATAGATAATTTGTTATTTTTAATATAGTAGTACTCACGCGAACCTTGGTTGGCTCCAGCCCAGTACCAAACCGGAACTCAACCGGTTCCACAGCGTCAAGCTGCGTCAAGCTGTGACGGTCGCGGCTTGGGCCTCGGTTGCCGCTTTCGGCTGAACCACGTGTTGCGGCAGACTGGCCTGGATCAGGGTGCCTTGGCCGGGTGCTGAGGTCACGGTCAACACACCGCCTTCCACCTCCACCCGAAAGCGCATGCCCACCAGGCCGTAGCGTGAAGCGGTTTTGACCCGGGTGTCAAAACCCTGCCCGTCGTCGCGCACGGTCACGGTGACGTAGCTATCTGCCGTACCCAGGCCAACCCAGACTTGTGTGGCCCGGGCGTACTTGCCCACATTGGTCAAAGCCTCCTGCACCAAGCGGTAAATCATCAGTTCGGCAGACGGCGTGAGCAGCACGGGCTTGGCCTGGCAATGGACCAAAACGCCTGAACTGCCCGCAAATTCGCGCGACAAAATCTCTAACGTAGCCACCAGGCCCAGGTTGCTCAGGGCCGATGGGCGAAGGTTTTCGATGATGTCGCGTCCTAGAGCCACACTGCCGTTCAGGGTTTCGACCAGGTGCTCCAGCAGGCCCAGCGCCTCGGTTGCGGGGGGCTGGCTTTTTTGCAGCCGCGACCGAATGCGTGCGGCGTCCAGCTTGGCTGATGTCAAGAGCGAGCCCAAGTCGTCGTGCAGGTTGCGGGCCAAGCGGCTGCGCTCGTCTTCCCGGGCATTGAGCAAGTAAAGGGTCAGGTCACTCAGCTCGGTCGTGCGCTGGGCGACTTCGCTTTCCAGCCCTTCGCGCACACTCAGTTCGACCTGCACCAGCTGCTTTTGCTGGCGGCCCAAATGCAAAGTTTGGCGCAGGTACAGTAGCAAGGCCAGCAGGCTCATTGCCGTTAGCACGGCCACGGCAATGCGGGCTAGCAAAAGTGCCCGATAAACGTCTGCTTGGCGGTCGTTGCGGCCATCGTTTTCGTAGGCCAGCAGTTCATCGTTCAGCGCGTGCGCGGCCTCAATCGTTCCCATATCGAGCAGCACAATGTTGCTGGCTTCAGCATCTTGCCCATTGGTTTTAAGCAGGACGGCCCGCGCTTGCAATTCAAGCCGCCGATTGACAGCGGACTCAAAGCGGTTAAGCGCCGCCATTGATTGGGGTGAAAACTCAAAGCGCCCCACCAGCACCCGAAACGACTCGGTGACGGCGGCTTTGGCCTTGGCAACGTTTTGCAGCAGGTCTTTTTGACCAGTCAACACATAACCGGTCTGCAGAGACTCGGCCGTGCTCAAGTTTTCGGTCAGTTTCAGAATCTCAACCCGAGACGCGCCCATGGAAATTAGCGCATCCATCGAATTTTTTGAATTCCAGTACGCCGCTTCGCTGATCAACAGCATGATGACCGCAGCCAAGCAAACCAAGGGCGTGACGACGCGCCGGTCAGCGAGGACTTTGATGCGTTTCATGCTCACAGCTTAGTCCCTATCAGGTGGGTGGCGCAAGACCTTGGGAGTGGGCCGCACCCGCAGGGCACTGGCAACCGCGCTCATGCGGGCAGGGGGGTGGGCAGGGTGCCGGGTGCCGTGTCGGGTTCGCCGTTGACCAATTTTTCGCAATAGGCCAGCAGATCTTCAATCTCGTTCGATTTGTCAAACACCCGGTTCGCACCCAGCGCCAGGGACTTGGCCCGAATGTCCACCGTGGCGTAATTGGTCAACACGATCATTTTGGCCCTTGGGTGCAACGCCCGGGCTTCGGCCAAAACACCCATGCCCGAACCTTGT
>JANNCN010000055.1:0-2255 GCA_031386665.1 Rhodoferax sp.
TTTTTAACGCGACCGACCTGGTCGTTCCGTTTGAAAACCTGAGAATGACCGATGTCGACGCGGTGGGCGGTAAAAACGCCAGCCTCGGCGAGATGATTTCGCAATTGCCCACCCAAGGCAGCAACGGCGTGCGGGTTCCCACCGGTTTTGCCACCACGGCGCATGCCTTTCGGCAGTTTTTGGCCCACGACGGCCTGGCCGACATAATCAACCAGCGCCTGCAAAACCTCAACACCGACGACGTGCGCGCCTTGGCCGTGGCCGGGGCCGATATTCGGGCCATGGTCGAAGCACAGCCTTTTCCGGCGGATTTGCAGCAAGCCATTGCCTCGGCGTTTGCCGCGTTGAGCGCGGGCAACCCAGCGGCGTCGTTCGCGGTGCGCTCGTCTGCTACCGCCGAAGACCTGCCCGATGCGTCATTTGCCGGCCAGCAAGAGACTTTTTTGAACGTGGTGGGCATTGACGACGTGATGCACAAAATGAAGGAGGTTTTTGCCTCCCTGTACAACGACCGCGCTATCAGTTACCGCGTCCACAAGGGCTTCGCGCACGAGCACGTCGCCCTGAGCGCGGGCGTGCAACGCATGGTGCGCTCAGACCTGGGGGCGGCGGGCGTCATGTTCACCATCGACACCGAATCTGGCTTTGACCAGGTGGTGTTCATCACCTCCAGCTACGGTTTGGGCGAAACGGTGGTGCAAGGCGCTGTCAACCCGGACGAGTTTTATGTGCATAAGCCGATTCTCAAGGCGGGTAAACGGGCGGTGATTCGCCGTAGCCTCGGTTCCAAATTGATTCAGATGGTGTTTTCCACTCCTGAAGAAAAGGTCACAACCGGCAAGCTCGTGCAAACCATTGACGTGCCAACCGAGTTGCGCAACCGCTATTCGCTGAGTGACGCCGATGTGGAGCAATTGGCCCGCTATGCCGTGCAAATTGAAGCGCATTACGGCTGTGCCATGGACATCGAGTGGGGCAAAGACGGCACCGACGGGCTGCTTTACATTTTGCAGGCCCGCCCCGAGACCGTGAAAAGTCAATCCAAAGGCAAGGCCGAACACCGCTACAAACTCAAAGGCAAAAGTACCTTGCTGGCTGAGGGCCGCGCGATTGGCCAAAAAATCGGCACCGGCCCCGTGCGCGTGGTGCACAGTCTGAATGACATGGACCAAGTGCAGGCGGGCGATATTTTGGTCACCGACATGACGGACCCCAACTGGGAACCCGTCATGAAGCGCGCCGCCGCCATCGTGACCAACCGCGGCGGGCGCACCTGCCACGCGGCCATCATCGCGCGCGAGCTGGGCATTCCGGCGGTAGTCGGCTGCGGCAACGCTACCGAATTATTGAAAGACGGCATGCTGGTGACCGTTAGCTGTGCAGAGGGCGATACAGGCTTCATTTACGACGGCATGCTGGAAACCGAAATCACCGAGGTGCAGCGCGGTGAGATGCCGGAAATCCCCCTCAAAATCACGATGAACGTGGGCAACCCGCAATTGGCGTTTGACTTTTGCCAGTTGCCCAATGCGGGCGTGGGCTTGGCGCGGCTGGAATTCATCATCAACAACAACATTGGCGTGCACCCTAAAGCCATTTTGGATTACCCCAATGTCGATGCCGACCTGAAAAAGGCAGTCGAATCGGTCGCCCGTGGCCACGCCTCGCCGCGTGCTTTTTATGTGGATCGGGTGGCAGAAGGCGTTGCCACCATTGCCGCTGCGTTTTGGCCCAAACCGGTCATCGTTCGGCTGTCAGACTTCAAAAGCAACGAATACCGCAAATTGATTGGCGGAAGCCGCTATGAGCCCGAAGAAGAAAACCCAATGTTGGGTTTCCGTGGGGCAGTGCGCTACCTGAGCGCTGGTTTTGGCGAGGCTTTTGCCATGGAATGCGAAGCCTTGAAGCGCGTGCGCGAAGAAATGGGCCTCAGCAATGTCGAGGTCATGGTGCCATTTGTGCGCACCTTGGGCCAAGCCAAAGCCGTGACCGAGCTGTTGGCCAAACATGGCCTGAAGCGCGGCGTGCAAGCAGATGGCAGCGCCCTGAAAGTCATTATGATGTGCGAGATTCCAAGCAATGCCATCCTGGCGGAGCAGTTTCTGGAGTATTTTGATGGGTTCTCGATTGGCTCCAACGACTTGACCCAATTGTCTTTGGGCCTCGACCGCGATTCGGGTCTGGAACTGCTGGCCGCCGACTTTGACGAGCGCGACCCCGCCGTCAAAGCCTTGATCAGCATGGCCATCAGCGCC
>JANNCN010000066.1:0-2094 GCA_031386665.1 Rhodoferax sp.
GATGGGTTCTCGATTGGCTCCAACGACTTGACCCAATTGTCTTTGGGCCTCGACCGCGATTCGGGTCTGGAACTGCTGGCCGCCGACTTTGACGAGCGCGACCCCGCCGTCAAAGCCTTGATCAGCATGGCCATCAGCGCCTGCAAAAAGCAAGGCAAGTATGTTGGAATTTGCGGCCAAGGCCCCAGTGACCATCCCGACTTTGCGCAATGGCTGGCGGCTGAAGGCATCTCCAGCCTGTCGCTGAACCCGGATTCAGTGATTGCCACTTGGCAGGGGCTGGCAAAATCTAAAATATGTTGATTCACCCTCAAATTAACCCGGTTGCCCTGCAACTTGGCCCCTTGGCCATTCACTGGTACGGGTTAACTTACCTGGCGGCGTTTGGCCTGTTCGTGTTTTTGGGGATTCGCAGGCTCAAACACCAGCCCTTTGCCCGCATTCAAGGCCCAGGCGCTTGGGTGCGCAAAGATGTCGAAGACATTTTGTTTTTGGGCGTGATGGGCGTTATTTTGGGTGGGCGGCTGGGTTATTGCCTGTTTTACAAGCCGCTTTATTACCTGTCGCACCCGCTTGAAATTTTCATGGTTTGGGCCGGGGGCATGAGCTTTCATGGCGGCATGTTGGGCGTGATCGCCTCCATGGTTTGGTTTGCCTATTCACGCCAACGCCCGTTTTGGCAGGTGGCAGATTTTGTGGCACCGTGCGTGCCTACGGGTCTTGCAGCAGGGAGGGTGGGCAACTTTATCAATGGTGAGTTGTGGGGCCGTGTGGCTGACCCCAGCCTGCCATGGGGCATGGTGTTCAGAGGCGCAGGCGACTTGCCACGCCATCCATCGCAGGTTTACCAGTTCTTGCTGGAAGGCCTGCTGCTGTTTGTCTTGCTGTGGTTTTACGCCCGAAAAGAGCGCAAACCGGGTCAAGTGGCCGCTATGTTTTTGCTCGGCTACGGTGTGTTTCGGTTCATTGCCGAGTTTTTCCGCGAGCCAGACGCCCACCTTGGGCTGTTGGGCTTGGGCATGAGCATGGGGCAATGGCTTTGCGTGCCCATGATTGTGGGCGGAGTGGGGCTTTGGTTGTGGGCGCAAAACCGGCAGGTTCACCGCATTTAGAGGCCGATTTCATGTCTAAGTAGTTGTATGTCGTTCGTGGTTTGCGGCATAATTAACTGTAATTATGAAAAATAATACTGCCTCCTCAAAGCTCAAAGTCGGCTTAACCTGTGGTTTTTTAGGCTGCTTTGGGGGTGAAGTCGAAGCTGGGTTCGCAGATCGTTTGGCCGATTGCCCATGCGTTTAGTTCAAAACTCATTGCACGACGAAGTCGCGGCGACCTTGCGCGACCGCATATTTGCGGGCGACTTGGCGCCTGGTAGTTTTTTGGACGAACTTGGCCTGTGCCAAAGTCTGGCAATTTCGCGCACACCGCTGCGTGAGGCACTTAAAGTGCTCACCGCTGAGGGTTTAATCCGCCATGAACCCAGGCGGGGTTGTTTTGTCAATGAGGTGACCGAGCAGGACTTGGACGACATCTTTCCAGTGATTGCTTTGCTCGAAGGGCGATGCGCTTTTGAAGCCGCGCGCAACGCGACAGCGGCGGATTTGGCAGTGCTGGAAACTTTGCATGAAAGGCTTTCAAGCCACGTTAAAGCGCGGCGCATCACCGACTATTACGTCGCCAATTTGGCCGTTCATGAGGCCATCATCCTGCTGGCCAACAACCGTTGGCTGTCGCAGGTGATTGGCGATTTGCGCAAGATTTTGAAACTGGCGCGATTGCAAAGTTTGCAGGCAGCGGGCCGCATGGAACAAAGTTTCAATGAGCACATGGCCGTGTTCGCCGCTCTGAAGGCCCGCGACAGTGAAGGCGCAGAGGCTGCCATGCGCACCCATTTAACCCGCCAACGCGAGGCCTTGCGCGAGTTGACGCGCAAGCACGTCAGTCGAGTGCAAGCATGAACACCGCAACCTGGATTTCCAGCAAAGTGTCCCAGCTGCTGCCTCAGGGGCAACGCAAACGGCGAGTGGGTGATGTTGCTCCCTTGGCGAATGCAGAGAAAGCATTGCCGCAGGTTTCGCAGCGGCGAACTGGCGC
>JANNCN010000092.1:0-2302 GCA_031386665.1 Rhodoferax sp.
TGTTCGCCCGATTTTTTAGCCTTTCACCTTCGACTTTTCAGGAACCCCCATGAACCCCAAATTTGGCCTGTCTGCCACCACCTTCACTGTCGCGGCCTTGTTGACCGCTTTCTCCGCCTCGTCGGCCTTGGCCCAGGCCTACCCCAACAAGCCGATCAAAGCCGTCGTGCCGTTTGCCGCAGGCAGCGCCACCGACCAGATTGGCCGCGCGTTTGCCGCCAAAATGTCAGAGTCTTTGGGCCAAACCGTGGTGGTTGAAAACAAAGCCGGTGTCAACGGCATGCTGGGCGCGGACGCGGTGGCCAAGTCAGCCCCCGACGGTTACACCATTTTGATTGGCACCAACAGCACCAACGCCGCGCTGAAATTCTTGATGAAGTCCCTGCCCTACAACCAGGACACAGCGTTTGCACCCGTGGGCTACCTCGGTTCTGTGCCGCTGATCATCACCGTCAACAACGACGTGCCCGCCAAAACCTTGCGCGAGTTTGTCGATTTGGCCAAAGCCAAGCCCAGTTTTGTCACGTTTGCCAGCGCCAGCACCTCGCAACTGGTGTCGTCCGAAGTGTTGGCCAGCATGGCGGGCATTCAGATGACGCACGTGCCGTACAAAAGCGGCCCCGCCGCCATGACCGACCTGATTGGCGGCCAGGTGATGATGTTCAGTGCTGACTTTGCAGTGACGCTGCCGCAAATCAAAGGCGGCAAAATTCGCGGTCTGGCCGTCACATCGGCCAAGCGCTCCCCCGCCGTGCCGGACCTGCCCACCGTCAACGAAGCTTTGGGGCTAAAAGACTATGAGCTGATTGCCTACTTTGCCGTATTTGCCCCCGCTGGCACGCCTCCTGACGTGATTACCAGATTGAACCAGGCCGTGAATGCCGCCGCGCAAACCAAAGACATTCAAGAGCGATTTGCCGCGATTGGTTTTGCCGTTGAACCCGGCACACCCGAAGGCCTGGCCCAACGCAATCTGCAAGAAACCGCCAAATGGTCCAAAGCGATTCGCGACGCCAAAATTGAAGCTCAATAAGTTAAGGCCGTCGATTTGCCCCAAAACACGCGGTAGGCGTAAACCGTGTAGCCAATGATAACGGGCAGCACCACCACCACGCCGTAAAAAATCACCATCAGCGCCTGGGGCGAACTGGCGGCTTGCCACAGCGTGATCTGGTCGATCACCAGCCACGGGAACAAGCTGTACGCCAAGCCATAAAACGCCAGCAAAAACACGCCAACCGTGCAGGCAAACGGCACGGCTGCACCGTATTGGTTGTTTTGGCCCAGGCGCACGGGCAGGCGCCTCAGGCTGCGGGCCATCACCGCAAACAGCACCAAAGTCATGGCGGGAATGGGCAGCAGCATGATGACGTTGGGAAAGGCAAACCATTTGTCAAAAATCCGTGCGCTGACCCACGGCGTCACGATCGAGATAGCCGCTACGCCCAAGGCTGTGAGCCACAAGCTCTTTTGCGCCCAACGCACGGCTTTGAGTTGCAGCGGGCCTTCGGTTTTCATGATCAACCAACCTGCGCCAAGCAAGCAATAAGCGGCCAACAAGCAAAACCCGATCAAGGCGCTGAACAGGTTGCTTAAGCTATCGTTTTTAAACCCAGTGATCAAACCACCCAGCATGAAGCCTTGCGACCAGCCCGCCAATGCGGAGCCGACAAAAAAAGCTTTGTCCCACAGCGGTCGGTGTTTGTCGCGCGCCTTGACCCTGAAGTCAAACGCCACTCCGCGCAGCGTCAAAGCAATCAGCATCAAAGCCACGGGCAGGTACAAAGCGCCCAAAATCACGCCGTGCGCTTGTGGGAACGCGACCAGCAGCACGCCCACGCCCAGCACCAGCCAGGTTTCGTTGGCGTCCCAAAACGGGCCAATGCTGGCAATCATGGCGTCTTTTTGGCCCGAGTCGTCGGCTTGGCGCAGCAAAACGCCCACACCCAGGTCGTAACCGTCCAGCACCACGTAGGCCAGCATGGACAGGGCCATGATCAAGGCAAACGCTAGGGGCAGCCAACCGGCGGGCTGGGTCAGGTCGGGAATCAGCTCAAGCATTTTTTAGCTCCCCGCGTCCAACAGTTGAAGGCTTGGCGGGCGCTCCCGCCGCTGCGTCCGCAATGTCAGCCGATTGAATCACCTGCCCCGCTTTGGCCGCCAAATGAAACACCACTTTGATGTAAGCCACCAACAGCGCCGCATACAGCGCCAGGTAGACCGACAGAGTGAGCGCAATGTTGGCGGCAGGCACTTTGGACGCCGCTTGCGCCGCTGTCAACACGCCATACACCAGCCAGGG
>JANNCN010000107.1:0-2052 GCA_031386665.1 Rhodoferax sp.
TTGCCCTCAGCCGCCAATTTGGCCAACAGCGGCGCTGGCTCCCAAAACTTGGCGTCGTCCAGCGGGTTTTGCGCGAACTTCTTCATGCTTTGAACCACGTTGAACAAGCCCACCTGGTCGGCGTAGTTCATGGGGCCGCCACGGTAAATGGGGAAGCCGTAGCCCATCAAATAAACCATGTCGATGTCGCTGGCTTTGGACGCAATGCCTTCTTCCAAAATACGGGCGGCTTCATTGACAAGGGAGTAAACCAGGCGCTGCACGATTTCTTCGTCAGACACCTTGCGGGGCGTGATGCCTTTGGATTTGCGATGCTCTTCAATCATCGCCACAACCTCGGCATTGGGAATGGCATCGCGCTTGCCCGCCACATAGTCGTACCAGCCCATGCCGACCTTTTGCCCAAAACGCCCCATCTCGCACAGCTTGTCAGCCGTTTTGCTGTAAATCATATCGGGCTTTTCAAGAACGCGGCGCTTGCGAATGGCCCAGCCAATGTCGTTGCCCGCCAAGTCGCCCATGCGAAACGGGCCCATGGCAAAACCAAATTTCTCAATTGCCTTGTCTACCTGTGCAGGCGTGCAGCCTTCGTCCAGCAAAAAGCCGCCTTGGCGGCCATACTGCTCGACCATGCGGTTGCCAATGAAGCCATCGCACACGCCAGACACCACCGCTGTTTTCTTGATTTTCTTGGCCAACGCCATGACCGTGGCCAGCACATCTTTGCCAGTTTTGGCACCGCGCACCACTTCGAGCAGCTTCATCACATTGGCAGGGCTGAAGAAGTGCAGGCCCACCACGTCTTGGGGGCGCTGGGTGAACGAGGCAATCGTGTTCACGTCCAGCGTCGAGGTGTTGGACGCCAAAATCGAACCCGGTTTCATCACCCGGTCAAGTTCTTTGAACACCTTTTCTTTAACGCCCATCTCTTCAAACACTGCCTCAATCACCAGGTCAGCATCTTTCAGGTCGTCGTAGCTCAAGGTCGTGGAGAGCAAACTCATGCGCTGGTCGTACTTGTCTTGCTTGAGCTTGCCTTTTTTGACCTGAGACTCGTAATTTTTGCGAATGATGGCAAGGCCTTTGTCCAGCGCCTCTTGCTTCATTTCCAAAATTTTGACAGGGATGCCCGCGTTCAAAAAATTCATGGAAATGCCGCCGCCCATGGTGCCCGCACCAATGACTGCGACCGAGTTCACAGTGCGCTGGGGCGTGTCGGCTGGCACATCAGGAATCTTGGAGGCCGCGCGGTCGGCAATGAAAATATGGCGCAGCGCTTTGGACTCTGAGGTTTGCATGAGCGCTATGAAAATATCGCGCTCTGTTGCCATGCCCGCGTCAAACTTTTGCTTGGTGGCGGCCTCAACCGCGTCCACGCATTTGACAGGCGCCGGGTAGTCTTTCGACATGCCCTTGACCATGTTGCGGGCAAACTGAAAGTAAGCGTCACCCAGCGGGTGTTTGCAAGGCAGGTTGCGAACCAGTGGCAAAGGTCGAACGGCGGCTATGGACTGCGCGAAAGTAATCGCTTGAGCAATCAACCACGGAAAAACGTCAACACCCCCTTCGGTGGTCGGTGGCACAGCCATTTTGTCAAACAGCTTTTGGCCTGGCAGCATGACCAGCATTTCGCTTTTAACCGGCTCGCCACTCACCATCATGTTCATCGCCACTTCAGGCCCCAACACGCGTGGCAGGCGCTGCGTGCCGCCTGCACCAGGAATCAAGCCCAGCTTGACTTCAGGCAAGGCCACACTGCAGCCGGGTGCGGCAATGCGGTAATGGCAACCCAAGGCTAATTCCAGCCCGCCACCCATAGCGACGGTGTGAACCGCAGCGACGACGGGCTTGCTCGAATTTTCGACCGCCAAAATGACACTGAGCAAATTGGGTTCTTGCGAGGCTTTGGGAGACCCAAATTCTTTGATGTCCGCCCCGCCTGAAAACGCTTTGCCAGCGCCCGTTAAGACAATCGCCTTGACGGCAGCGTCGGCATTGGCTTTGGTCAATCCATCGGTGATGCCCACTCGGGTGGCGTAACCCAAGCCGTTG
>JANNCN010000110.1:0-6036 GCA_031386665.1 Rhodoferax sp.
CACGACCTCGCCCAAACTGCACAAGGTGTTGGGGGTTGAGACGCCGGTGTTCGAGCGCTAAATCAACTGCTAACCGGGAAGCTAGGGAAGCTCTGCATAACTCATCACGGAATCGTGTAGTGCCGGATCGGGATGGGATGCAAGGCGGTTTTTGCAGCAAATATCGAGAATATTTGCAAGAAAACCAACGCCGCAGACCGCCCGAGGCCGGACTATCACGAGCCGCGAGGAGTTATGCAGAGCTTCCCTAGGCCGCCTTCAGACCCGCATTTCGCGCTTCAGTACAATCAAACGGTGGTTTAACTTGGTTGAGCCACATCCGCTAGGGGTGTTGGCATGGCAAGCAAAGCTTGGTGTGCCGACTGAGAAAGTCCCTTTGAACCTGATTGAGGTAATTCTCGCGCAGGGAAGCTTGTTCAAGCAACGTGCCACGGTTTCACACCATCCGCCGTTAGCCGCCAATGATGCCGACCTGCCATTTTTAAGCTTGGAGCAAGCGCGTGGCCACTGTCAACACAACAGCAAATTCTTCGGGCAATTTAGCCCTGTCACAGGTCGCAGTGGGGGACCGCGTGTTTGGTTTCTCTCAGCATATGGCCCTTTGGTTCAGCTTGGGCGTGGGCCTGCTGGTCATGCAAGTCGGGGCCTACCTGGTGCCAGCGGTCGGCCCGCGCGACGCAGCCATTGCCATCGTATTGGGTTCGTTGATTGGCGCAGGCTTGCTGGCCTGGACTGCCAAACTGGGCTGCGACAGCGGCCTGACCAGCGCTGGCCTCATGAATGCCACTTATGGCAGCGCGTTTTCAAAATTACCAGTCATTTTGAACATTGTGCAACTTGTCGGCTGGACGACGTTTGAATTGGTGGTGATGCGAGATGGAACAGCGGCCATTGCCAAGCAATCCTTCGGCTTGGACTTGAGCGGCTTCACCGGAAGCTTACTCACAACAGCCATTTGGGGCGGTGTTTTGTGTGCGCTGATCGCGGCGTCCATGCTGACCACCGTGCGCAAACTCATCAGCCGCGTTGCGCTGCCCCTGGTGGTGGCGTCGCTGCTGTGGTTGACCTGGCAATTCGGCAGCCAAATTGTCGCCAAGGGCTTAGGTGAATTTTGGGCTAACCCTGGCAAGGGTGGCATGGGCATGCTGTCGGCCATGGATCTGGTCATGGCCATGCCCGTGTCCTGGCTGCCGCTGATTGCAGACTATGCCCGCCATGGCAAAGACGGCGCATCGGCCCTGCGTGGCACCTGGATTGGCTACGCAGCGGCGAATATCTGGTGCTATGCCCTAGGCGTCATGGTGGTCAGCGTGGCAACCCCAGGCACCGATTTGGTCACGGCGTTGCTGCTGGCCCAAGGCGGCTTGATTGCACTGGGCTTGATTTTGTTTGATGAAATCGACAATGCCTACGGCGACGTTTACTCAGGTGCTGTGTCAACCCACAGTGTGCTGCCCAACTGGACGATTCGCCAGTGGGGCATTGGCATCGTGGTGGCCTGCACAGGCTTGGCATTGGTATTGCCTATGCACAGCCTGGAGCCGTTTTTGCTAATGCTGAGCTCGGTCTTTGTGCCGCTTTACGGCGTGATTTTGGGGCGATTTGGCGTCAGCACAACCCCCGTCACAGTCAACCGCACACTGGTTGACTGGACGGCAGCCGCGCTGTGGATATCAGGCATTGTGATGTACCACGCCATTGCCAAATGGGCTCCCACCTTGGGCTCAGCCTTGCCAACCTTGGCCTTCACTGTGCTGCTGGCTTGGCTCACTCGGCCTGCACCCGCGCTTTCTACCCAGCGGGCAATTTAAGCCCGCAGCGCCAACATGGCATCAAGCCGTCGTCAACACCTGCATGGCAACGGGTGCAAAGCCATGGTTAAGTGGTCCATGGCCGCGCCCGGTGGTGACGTTTGCGCCCGCAACAATCGCCTGAAGGATGTAGGTGCGCGCACGTTGCACCGCCACCGGCAAGCTCTCGCCCAGCGCCAAATAGCAGGCAATGGCCGACGACAAAGTGCAGCCTGTGCCATGCACGTTACGGCTGGCAATGCGTGGCGAACGCAAATGAAGCAATTGGGGTGCTTGGAGCATTTGAGACGTTTGGGGCATCTGGGTTGTGTGCTGGGCCAGAACGTCCACGACAGTTTCACCCGCAAGGTGCCCGCCCTTCAGCAAAGCCGCTCGCGCACCCAGCGCGAGCAAATCGATGGCGGCTTGATCCAATTGACCTGCATCCTCAATTGGGCGCCCCAGCAACAAAGCCGCCTCATCCAGATTCGGCGTCACCACCAAAGCCCTGCCAAACAGTTCGCGCACCAGCACCTGCACTGTGTCCTGCCCCACCAGAGTGTCGCCGCTGGTGGCCACCATGACCGGGTCCAGAACCACTTGGCTAATTTGGTAATGGTCAATCGCCCAGGCCACCACATCCACCACCTCTGGCGAATGCAGCATGCCGATTTTCACGGCATCCACGCCAATATCGTCCAACACAGCCTCCAGTTGGGCCTTCAAAATGGCGGGCGGCACGCCGTGAATAGCCGTCACCCCCACGGTGTTTTGCGCCGTGATGGCGGTGATGGCCGTCATGCCGTAGCAACCCAACGCAGCAAAAGTTTTAAGGTCTGCCTGAATGCCCGCACCGCCACCGCTGTCAGACCCGGCAATGGTCAAAATTCGCGGGTAGCGTTGAAGTGCGCTGGGCGGGGTCGAGGTTGGCTGCAAAGTAGGCACCATAGAATTTTCCATAGTGAAAATTATCGGTGCATTTCATGACTGACCTTGCCATGAAACCCCGAAGCATCGTCTTGGGCGCTGGGCTGATGGGGCGTTTGCTGGCCGTCGAGCTGGCAATGAAGGGCCACGCCGTCACCGTGTTCGACGCAGCAGGCCCTGACGCCCAAGGCTCGGCCGCGCGGGTGGCAGCCGCCATGCTGGCCCCTTTGGCTGAGTCCGCAGTGACGGAATCCAATGTTGTTCGCATGGGGCACCATGCCTTGTCTCGCTGGCCGCAGCTGCTCTCGCAACTTGAATTGCCGGTATTTTTTCAGCAATCGGGCACACTTGTCCTTTGGCACCGGCAAGATGCGCCAGAAGCCGCGCGATTTGCCAGGCAATTGGCTGCGACCCAGTCGCAAGTGCCCGCAATGCAACCCGCTGAAACGGTCAATGCGGCCCAAATTGCCGAACTGGAGCCCGACTTGGCCCAGCGATTCGCGCAAGGGTATTTTTTGCCTGGCGAAGGGCAGCTTGACAACCGCCAACTGCTCGACGCCCTGCTCCACCAACTGCAAATATTGCAGGTTGATCTGCATTGGAACTCCCCTCGAAGTTTGGAAGATTTTTCTACGGGTGCACACGGCGCGACCGATTGGCTTTTTGACTGCCGGGGGCTGGGTGCCCGCCCAGATTGGTCTGCATTGCGCGCCGTTCGCGGCGAGGTCATTCGCCTGTACGCGCCTGAATTGCAACTCAAACGCCCCATTCGCTTGATGCACCCACGTTATCCGCTTTACATTGCGCCCAAACCTGACCATTTGTATGTGGTAGGTGCCACCGAGATTGAATCTGATGATCGGTCCGCCGCCAGTGTGCGCTCCACCTTGGAATTGCTTAGTGCCGCCTATGCTGTGCACAGTGGTTTTGCAGAAGCCCGAATTCTTGAAATTGCCACGCAATGCCGCCCCACCTTGCCCGACAATTTGCCGTCGGTTCGCGCCTTGAATGCGCGCACCTTGCAAATCAACGGCCTCTACCGCCATGGCTTTTTGGTG
Source organism: Rhodoferax sp. (assembly GCA_031386665.1). Classification (GTDB taxonomy): domain Bacteria; phylum Pseudomonadota; class Gammaproteobacteria; order Burkholderiales; family Burkholderiaceae_C; genus JANYCG01. The sequence goes on from JANNCN010000110.1 coordinate 3,776, forward strand.
GCCCCGGCCATGCTCGATGTCGCCATGCAATGGGTTCAAACCCAGGTGTCGCCTTTGGCCGATGAATTTGACTTGCAGATCGACCCACCATGAAGCTCACTGTCAACAAAGTCAACCTCGAAGTAAAGCAAGGCTCAAGCCTGTCCGACCTAGTTTTGCAGGTGGAGCCCACCCCGCCGTTTGCCGTCGCCGTTAACATGCAGTTTGTGCCCAAATCCGCCTACGCGAGCACCGCTTTGTGCGAAGGCGACAGCATTGAAGTTATCCGTCCGGTCACGGGTGGCTAAGGCCCGGACCACCCCAAAATTTTGAAAATGCCCGCTACTCCTCAGAATTCAGTGAATTCACCGCCGTCAAACCGTTCGTTGCCCGCGGCAGATCCCCTGGTTCTTTATGGCCAGGTGTTTGAAAGCCGCTTGCTGCTCGGAACCTCTCGCTACCCGTCACCCAAGGTGCTGGAGGCTGCGGTGAGCGCGTCAAAGCCGGCCATGCTGACCGCGTCATTGCGTCGCCAAAATCTGTCAGCCAGCGAACCCGGAAAAACCGGCTCCGCCGACAACAGTTTTTGGGACATGCTGCGCAAGCTGGGAATTCCGGTGCTGCCCAACACGGCGGGCTGCCACAGTATTCAAGAGGTCATTGCCACCGCGCACATGGCCCGCGAGGTTTTTGACACCGCGTGGATCAAACTTGAGCTGATTGGCGACGACTACACCTTGCAGCCAGACACGCTGAACCTGGTGTCTGCTTGCAGCCAATTGATCAAAGACGGCTTCAAAGTTTTGCCATATTGCACCGAAGATTTGGTGCTCTGTCAGCGCCTGGTTGATGTGGGTTGCCAGGCCATCATGCCTTGGGCCGCACCCATCGGCACTGGCAAGGGGCCAATAAACCCGTACGCCCTGCGCGTGTTGCGCGAGCGCCTGAGCGTACCCATGATTGTGGACGCTGGCCTGGGGCTACCGTCCCACGCCTGCCAGGTGATGGAGTGGGGTTTTGACGCCGTTTTGCTCAACACCGCTGTGGCCTTGGCGCAAGACCCGGTAAGCATGGCCAGTGCCTTTGGCGCTGCCACGCAAGCAGGCCGCAGCGCGTTTTTGGCGGGAGCCTTGAATGAGCAAACATCTGCCCAAGCCAGCACGCCAGTGTTGGGCACGCCTTTTTGGCACCAACCATGACCGTCAATTCGCTCCATGACATGGCGCTGGCCATTGCAGCCGCGCATGGCGATGCTATGGCACTGGCCACCTCAGCAGGCAGCACGGAAAAGTCCGCTGACTGCCCGCCCGTTTACCAAGCGGCAAAACAAGCCTGCCTGAACATGGGATTCATTGATTCTGATGCTCGAGCTGTCGCCATGGCTTGGCAGGCTGCCAGCGACCGGACAGGCAGTTTTGATGCAGCGCTTTGGCCTAGCGAGCCGGGCGACTTTGGCATGAATCCATGGCCGCGAAAGGATGCCTTTGCAGCCTGTCCCCAAAGCCTTGGCCTGTGTGCAGTACTGCCAGATGCCGCCTGGGTGGCCCGCATGGCAAAAGCGGGTGTGCCCACCCTGCAATTGCGCTTCAAGTCTGACGACGCCCGCGCCATTGAGCGCGAAGTTGCTGCTGCCGTCGAAGCGGTGCGAGGCACGCCCGCCTTGCTGTTCATCAACGACCACTGGCAAGCGGCCATCTCCGCTGGGGCGTATGGCGTGCATTTGGGGCAAGAAGATATGGCATCCGCAAACTTGGAAGTCATTCGCAAGGCGGGTTTGCGCCTGGGCCTAAGCAGCCACGGCTATGCAGAAATGCTGAAGGCCGACGCTTTCAGCCCCAGCTACATCGCCATGGGTGCGGTTTACCCCACCACCCTGAAACGCATGACCACGCCACCGCAAGGCGTTGGCCGCCTGGCCGCCTATGCCCAATTGATGCGCGACTACCCGCTGGTTGCCATCGGCGGCATTGACGAGTCGCGCCTGCCAGAAGTACTCGCCTGTCAGGTCGGCTCCGTCGCATTTGTCCGCGCCATTGTGGCGGCCCCCAACCCAGAAGCGGTGGCCACCAAATTAGGCAAGGCGATCAACGCGGCTTGGGTCAAAACTCGCGCTATAATCTAAGGCTTGTTCCTCGATAGCTCAGTTGGTAGAGCGCCGGACTGTTAATCCGTAGGTCCCTGGTTCGAGCCCAGGTCGAGGAGCCAAAAACTCTAATGAAATCAAGCCCTTACGCCACAAGCGTAAGGGCTTTTTTTCTTTGTGGCTCGCCGTTGCTACCGCG
>JANNCN010000170.1:0-67564 GCA_031386665.1 Rhodoferax sp.
GGCTGTTGGGGTTGTTGGATTGCCCGGTGCGCGTCAGTCTGCGTGCGTGTTTGAGTGGCCATGTGTGCTCCAGTTGCTTTGCGATGTTTCCCTCTTCCACGGTGTCCCCGTGAGGAGGGAGGCATTCATAGCATCTGGTCACATTTCACTATCACTGCGCTGGGCGGGTGGGTGTGTGGGTGCGTGGGAGATAGAAGGGTGGAAGATGGAAGAATGAGATGTCTTCTGCTTGGATCATCCATTGTTCACGCAACCAGTTTTGGCACCTTGAACCTGACGACAGCCAATGCGTGGTTTGTCGGAATTTTTATACCTGTATAAAATAAATTGAAAATAGTACAAGCCGAGGCTTGACGCTATGCCCAAGAGGTTTTAGTGTCCAGAATATCTCGCAACGACCAGGTTATGCTGCAGGTTTTGCAGTATCCGTTACGTCGAACACAACCATTGTCGGAGTGGGTAGAAATGGCTCAACTAAAGACGAAGGCGACAGACGCAAGCATCGAGGAATACATCGCGTCCCGCGCGAATGAGGAGCAGGCGGCCGACTGCAAAACGCTGATGGACATCCTCGAGAAGGTTGCCAAGCACCAACCGAAAATGTGGGGGCCGAGCATAGTCGGCTATGGCTCCTATCGCTACACCTATGAGAGCGGGCGAACGGGCGAAATGTGCCTTGTTGGGTTCGGCATTCGAGGCCGTGAGTTGGTCGTGTACCTCGCTGCTGCTGGATCGGAACAGCAAGCGCTGCTATCGAAACTCGGAAAGCACAAAATGGGCAAAGCATGCCTCTACTTCAAGGGGCTTGCTGAAGTCGACAAGAAGGTGCTTGAACAGCTCGTCGCCGGCTCAATTGCAGAACTGAAGTCCCGGTATGGCTGAAAACCCGGCGCCTAACGAGGCTGTAAAAGTACCTCTGATTAAAAATTACATATGCATTGCCCGAAAGGTCAACGCATCAAAACGACCTATACGCCGCTATCAGCGACAAGGGAAGGATTTGGGTACCTCCGAAGCCGAACCGTCGGGGCATGTAAGGTAGTTTTTTTACAGCCTCGTTAGGCTTGCCAGGAGAACTTATGTCACTTGACACATTAATATCAAAAAGACTTGCCGAATTGACCGCTAAAGGCGATGCCATTCTTCAAACGAAGGAGCGCGATTTCACGAGCGAAGAAGGAAAGACCTACTTTACGGTTTATACAGCCGAAGTAAAGGGCTGGGGAACCAGTGTCCTAAATTTGCTTCAGCGAGCCTTTGGTGAAACAAGCTCACATTTCAAGCGTTTTGAGGAGCATTTCAACAAGTACGACTCTTGGGAATCTTCTTTCAAAGGACTCCAAGCGATTCTTGCAGCTGCAAAAGAGGACTACGAAGGTGGGTATCTCTTCAATTTGCGCGGGCTCGTTAAGGCAGAAGTTTTGTCTGATGCAATAGAACAAGCTAGTGAACTTTTGGCAGCAGGATACAAGGATCCAGCTTGCGTAGTCTCCGGCATTGCCCTTGAAGCTGCTATAAAAGAAATTTCAGCTAGAAACAGTATTGCAGCAGGGAAGCTCGACAAGATGAATATTGAACTCTGCAAGGCTGGCATCTACAACATGGCAAAACAGAAGCAAATTACTGCGTGGGCCGATCTACGAAACAAGGCCGCTCACGGAGAATGGTCAATGTACAACGCTGAAGATGTCAAGGATATGCTCTCCGGGATAGAACGATTTCTAGCGGACTATCTATAACGTCTGAAGGCAGGCTAGACTTGCCGCGTTTCTGCCGACACAATTCTGTTTCTTGATGTCGGCTGATTTGTTTGTCTGAACTCGAGTTGATTGAGAACAGTGCAGGCTACCGAACAGCGCTGGCGACGGGGCTAGATTTGGCTCCCGCGACGTCGCGAGCGCCGCAGAAACTTGCTACTATAATAATAGCAAACTATGTATATTATTCGAGAGCTAGAGGCCTATTTGGTTCATGTTTTGGCCAAAATCGCGTTTTCGACTCAAAACATACCCAATTTGGGTATGTTTTGAGGTTTTAAGTGCGTTTCGCCAAAATCTGCCCACCGCCATAACTGGTGGCCACCGGAGCCACACCGCCTTGCTCCATGCGAATCGCGCAGTATTTGAATTCCGGGATTTTGGCAAACGGGTCCAGCGCCGCATTGGTCATCTTGTTGATAACAGCCGTGAGGTGGCCAAGATCGATGTGTTGCTGTGTCCGCTTTGCGGGCAAGACCGATTGCATGTGACGGCAGTATTGGCGGGTCAGCTGCGTTTGCCTGCGCCAGGCAGTCCGTTCAAAATTCCACCGCAGAATCCGGGGGCGCCGTGACCGCTAGGCACAGCGCGACACAAATCAGCAGTTTGTCAGATCGGTTCAAGCCCGCCAGGGGCGGTGCTGCGCCGTGCGGCCACATCGATAAGCCCGAATCACCCGCAGGCGTGTCGCACATCGATTGGACTGTACGATTTGTGAGGAATCGGCCCTGCCAAGCAACCCACGCACCCAATCCCCCGCCATAATTTGGGCATGAACGCGCACGCCAAGCTTACAAACCCCTTTGTCGCCAATCACCGCGCCTTCGGGGCGGCGCTTCAGTCCAACAAGGTTTATTCGCCGTGTTTGAGATCGCTGCTTGCCATTGGCATCGCGGCGCGGCGGATAAACGCTGTTCGTTAGGCGTCGCAACCCCGTTGCCCCGAATGAAAGCGAAAAACACTATGGCTCTTCCTCTCGAAGATTCCGCACCCAAAGACTTCGACTTCATCATTGGCGATTGGAGTGTCAAGCACAGGCGCCTAAATGAGCGCCTTTCCGCCTGCACCGAATGGACTGAGTTTTCAGGGCGCTCATCCACTCGAAAGACGCTTGGTGGATTCGGCAACCTGGAAGACAACATACTTGAGTTCCCCGAAGGTACGTTTCGAGCAGCCGCATTACGCTCGTACTGCCAAAAAACCAAGGCTTGGTCTATCTGGTGGCTAGATGGTCGCAACCCAACTCACCTAGACACACCAGTTGTCGGCCGGTTCACCGGAAACACGGGCGTGTTCTATGCGGACGATGTGCTCAATTCCAAGCCAATCAAGATCCGGTTCACTTGGTCAGTTCAGCGGGAGGGGCCGCGCTGGGAGCAGGCGTTCTCAACAGATGCTGGTTCTACATGGGAACCCAACTGGACAATGCAGTTTGCTCCAGCCAAAGGCGATGCCTAACCCTTCATGTCAACCGTTAAATTTCACCTTGTGTCCTAATATTTTGTAGATACAATTAGGCATGCTCACATGGGACGAACAAAAGCGCAAGCTGAACATCAAGCGTCACGGGCTTGACTTCGTTGGATGCGATGCAATCTGGGACGGCTTCACGGTGACCCGCGAGGACAAACGGCAAGATTACGGCGAAGAGCGCCTAGTTTGCTTCGGTCTTCTGGAGGCCGATGTGGTTGTGATGGTTTACACCGAGCGCCCGACAGGGCCTCAGCTGATATCACTGCGAAAGGCAGAAAAACATGAAGCTCGCTACTACCGCCAAGTTGCCAAAGAAAACCTCAGCTAAGGTTAAAGACCCCGACAATCCAGCGTGGACAGAGGACATGTTGGGTGCGCCAGTGCTAAAACGAGGGCGTGGGCCGCAGGCCAACCCGACAAAAGTACTCACCTCAGTGCGATTGGATGCCGACATTTTGGAGTTTTTCAAGGCGCAAGGGGCTGGCTACCAGTCTCGAATCAATGCGACGCTTCGCACTGCAGTGGAGCAAAATTTAGGTGGTCGTCTAAACGCGACAGCGCGCAAGCGCGCTGCGGCTTGACTTCTACGTTAGGCCGCATCAATCGACACTTTTTTCACTCGGGAAATCTATGGACTGGCCCACCGCAGCAGAGCTGACTGCCATTTGCCCGCTTGAGGATGACTATAGCTTCGAGGTGCTGAGCTCGGGCTCCATAAGCGAACTCGTGCGTGCGCTGGCAACCTGGGAGCCTTCTTGGCAGATTGGCGCTGCCAGCACGTACTTGCGAAAGGACTTCTACGAAACCAGTGTCTCCCTTCAAGGCGAAACACCGAAAGACGTCTTTGTCCTTCTCATTCGCCATGAAACGCGGCTTGCTGGCATGCTTTGCGCCAGACGGAACCTTGACACACTCTCTCTATTTGGCAGTCTCGCCGTTGTTGCGCCAGAACAGCGTGGCAAGGGCGGACCGAAGTTTAAGGGTGACTACTTAGAGGCGATGGCCAGGCCAATGGGGCTTGAGTTCATTTTTTCGTTGGCCACACTCAAGCATCGTGGATCGCAGCGCTACTTTGAAAGCATGGGCTACAAGCTGGTTGGAATCGTGCCTGGCTACGACCGCGAGGAGATCACTCCTGGAGTCATCAAGCGAGTCCAAGAGGCTCTGTATGCAAAGATCCTCGTCACCCAAGACGTGCTTCACCAACCGGACCCTGCGAACATGACTTCGAATGTCCGGCGGCTCTACGAAACACTCTTTCCGGCAGCCAATCCAGCGAATTCGGCCTAACGAATAAGACTGGATCGCGCTTGCCGCGATCTGAACCGGTTGTTGGACGAGCCTGGTTGGCTAATAGCTTGCTCGTCACAGACATGCAGCAACAGCAAGCCGCTTCGCAGCGAACGCATGCTGCCGAACAGCGCTGACGACAGGACTAGATTTAGCTCCCGCGACGTTGCGAGTGCCTCAATAGTTTGCTATAGTAAATATAGCAAACTATGCATATTATTCGAGAGCTAGAGGCCTATTTGGCTCATATTTTGGTCAAAATCGCGTTTTCGACTCAAAACATACCCAATTTGGGTATGTTTTGTAGTTTTAAGTGCGTTTGCCGGTTTTCTAACCAGCCGGGGATTGCGTAATGCGTTCTTCAGTGCGTTTCGCCAAAATCTGCCCGCCGCCATAACTGGTGGCCACCGGTGCCACACCGCCTTGCTCCATGCGAATCGCGCAGTATTTGAACTCCGGGATTTTGGCAAACGGGTCCAGCGCTGCGTTGGTCAGCTTGTTGATGGCCGCTTCGTAATAGCAAAACGGCACAAAAACTGAGCCGCGGGGCGAGCTGTCATCGGCCCGTGCGAACAGCGCAACCTGGCCACGGCGGGATGCTAGCGTCACCACATCGCCGGGCTGGCTGCCTAAAGCGGCCAAGTCCAGCGGGTGAATCAGGGCAATGGGGTCGGGCTCTATCGCGTCCAAAACGGTGGCGCGGCGGGTCATACTGCCGGTGTGCCAGTGCTCCAGTTGCCGCCCGGTGATCAGCACCATCGGGTACTCGGCGTCGGGCCGTTCATTGGCCGGAATGATGTCGGCGGGAACGAACCGGGCGCGGCCGCCTTCGCGCGGAAAGTCGTCCACAAACACGACCGACTGGCCCGGGTCGCCCTCTGCCTTGCACGGGTAGGTGACCGCATGCTCGCGCTGCAGGCGCTCCCAGGTGATGCCGCCAATGCTGGGCATGGTGTGGCGCATTTCGTCAAACACCTCTGACACATGGCTGTATTGCCAGTCCAGCCCCAAGCGGTGGGCCAGTTCTTGAATGATCCACAGATCTTGTTTGGCGTCGCCCGGCGGGTTGACGGCTTTGCGGCCCATTTGCACCAAGCGGTCGGTGTTGGTGAAGCTGCCGTCTTTTTCAGGGAAGGCGCTGGCGGGCAAAATCACGTCGGCTAGGTAGCAGGTTTCGGTCAAAAAGATGTCTTGCACCACCAAATGGTCCAAAGCCGCCAGCGACTCGCGGGCGTGGTTGGCGTCAGGGTCTGACATGGCGGGGTTTTCGCCCATCACGTACATGCCGCGAATGTCGCCCTTTTTGATGGCGTGCATGACTTCCACCACGGTCAAGCCGGGTGTGGAGTCCAGCGAACCGGCGGGCACGCCCCAGGCCTTTTCAAAACCGGCCCTCACCTTGTCGTCGGTCACATGCTGGTAATCGGGGTACATCATGGGGATCAAACCCGCATCTGACGCGCCTTGCACGTTGTTTTGGCCGCGCAAAGGGTGCAAACCAGTGCCAGGGCGACCGATTTGCCCCGTCATCAGCGCCAAAGCAATCAGGCAGCGTGCGTTGTCGGTGCCGTGCACGTGCTGGCTCACGCCCATTCCCCACAAAATCATCGAGCCTTTGGACGTGGCATAAAGCCGTGCCACGGTGCGAATGGTGGCTGCATCGATGCCGCAAATCGGAGCCATCAGCTCGGGGGCGTAGCCTTCCACGTTTTTGCGCAAATCTTCATAACCTACGGTGCGGCTGGCAATGAAGGCGGCGTCGACCAGGTTTTCGGTCACGATGACATGCATCATGGCGTTGAGCAGGGCCACGTCGGTGTCGGGTTTGAACTGCAAATAGTGGTGGGCCATGCGGGCCAGGTCAGACCGACGCGGGTCCAGCACCACCAATTGAGTGCCGTTGTTCACCGCATTTTTGATCCAGGTCGCCGCGACCGGGTGGTTCACCGTGGGGTTGGCCCCAATGATGACGACCACCGCCGCTTTGGTCACGTCCATCACCGGGTTGGACACGGCCCCTGAGCCAATGCCCTCCAACAGTGCCACCACTGACGACGCATGGCAAAGCCGGGTGCAATGGTCCACATTGTTCGATCCGAACCCGGTGCGCACTAGCTTTTGGAACAAATAGGCTTCTTCATTGCTGCCCTTGGCCGAGCCAAAACCCGCCAGTGACTTTTTGCCAAACTGGTCGCGAATGTCCCTGAGCCCACCGCCCGCAAACGCCAGCGCTTCGTCCCAGCTGGCCTCGCGAAACACGTCCAGGACCCGGTCTGGGTCCATCGAAAAATCACCAGTCTTGGGGGCGTCAGCCCGGCGAATCAGCGGTTTGGTCAGGCGATGCGGGTGGTGCGCGTAGTCAAAACCATAGCGGCCTTTGACACACAGCCGCCCTTGGTTGGCGGGGCCATTGCGCCCTTCAACAAACAGAATTTTGTCATCGCGCACGTTGTAGGTCAGCTGGCAACCCACACCGCAAAACGGGCAAACTGATTCGATTTGTTTGTCGGGCACGACCAAGCCAGCTTTGCCAGCAGACGGTGCGGTGACCGCTTGGGCTGGGTTGGATACCGCAATAGCTTGTGTCTCTTGCCGCACGATGCTTGAGAGCGCACCCGTTGGGCAGGCTTGCACGCATTCGCCACAGGCCACACAGGTAGATGCACCCATGGCGTCGTCCATGTCAAAAACAATCTTCGTCGAGTCGCCCCGAAACGCCAGACCAATCACATCGTTCACTTGCTCATCGCGGCAAGCCCGCAGGCAGCGTGTGCACTGAATGCAAGCGTCCAAATTGACGGCGATGGCGGGGTGCGACAGGTCTTGCTGCACCTGCTCGCGGGCTTCAAATCGGGGTTTGCCAACTGCCAGTTTCAGGGCCCATTGATCGACTTCGTTGTGGCGGGTGTAGACGGTCACGGGCATGTCAGACTGCAACAGTTCCAGCACCAGTTTTTGCGAGGCGACGGCGCGCGGGCTGTCGGTGGTCACTTTCATGCCCGCCGTGGCGGTGCGGCAACAGGACGGTGCCAAAACCCGTTCGCCGCCGACTTCCACCATGCAGGCGCGGCAGTTGCCGACGGCTTCAAGGCCTTCCTTGAAGCACAAGTGTGGCACTGCGATGCCTTCGCGTTTGGCCACGGTCAACAGTGTCTCGTCTGCGCGGGCTTGCACGTTGCGGCCGTTCAGGTTGAAGGTGATGGTCGGCGAATCGAGCAAAGCCAGCTCTTGACGGGTGATGGCGTTCATGCCGATTCCCCTTGAATGGTGGCGTTCAACTCGTGGGGGAAATATTTGATGACGCAGTCCACCGGGTTGGGTGCCGCTTGGCCCAAACCGCAAATCGACGAGTCGCGCATGACCAATGACAAGTCGGTCAACAGTGCCACATCCCACTGGGGCTGGTTGATCAAGTGCGCGGCCTTGGCGGTGCCCACGCGGCAGGGCGTGCATTGACCGCAAGACTCGTGCTTGAAAAAATTCATCATGTTGCGTGCGGCGGCGGTGGCGGTGTCGTGGTTGGACAAAACCATCACGGCAGCCGACCCGATGAAGCAGCCATAGGGCTGAAGCGTGTCGAAGTCCAACGGAATGTTGTTCAGCGCCGCAGGCAGAATGCCGCCGGACGCACCGCCCGGCAGGTAGGCGTACAGCGTGTGGCCATCTGGCATGCCGCCACAATACTCGTCAATCAACTCCTGCACGGTGATGCCCGCCGGGGCCAGCTTGACGCCTGGTTTGTTGACACGCCCCGACACCGAGAACGACCGCAAGCCTTTGCGGCCATGGCGACCTTGCGAGGCGAACCAGTCAGCGCCTTTTTCCAGAATTTCGCGCACCCAATACAGGGTTTCAAAATTGTGTTCCAGCGTGGGCCGCCCAAACAGGCCCACCTGCGCCACGTAGGGCGGGCGCAAGCGCGGCAGGCCACGTTTGCCTTCGATCGATTCGATCATGGCAGACTCTTCACCGCAAATGTAGGCCCCCGCGCCTCTGCGCAGTTCGATTTGCGGCATATTGGGCATGGGCGGGTTGGCTTGCAATTTGGCCAGCTCTGTTTGCAGCATGTGGCGGCAGCCGTGGTATTCGTCGCGCAGGTAGATGTAGATTTTTTCAACGCCCACAGCCCAGGCGCTGATCAACATGCCTTCAATGAAGCGATGCGGGTCGCGCTCTAAATAAGCGCGGTCTTTGAAGGTGCCAGGCTCGCCTTCGTCAATATTGATGGCCAGCAAGCGGGGGCCGGTTTCGGCTTTGACGATGCGCCATTTGCGCCCGGTTGGAAAACCTGCACCGCCCAAGCCGCGCAAAGACGAGTCTTCCATGGTCTTGATGACAGACTCCACATCTCGCCGCCCAGAAACACAGTCTTGCAGCAGCGCGTAGCCACCTTGGGATTGGTATTGCGCCAAGTCATTGAACTCTTCAGGCGCGTGGGTAACGGCTTTGGCCAGCACTTTGGCCACGATAGCGTCTGCGGTGGCGTTGGGCACCGGGTTTTGCCCAACCATGGCCGCTGGGGCTTGCTCGCAGCGGCCAATGCAAGGTGCTGCAAGCACTCGCACATCACGGCCCAACAGGGCGGGCAGTTTGGCCAACAGCGCTTTTGCACCCGCCATTTCGCATGACAAACCGTCGCACACCCGCACCGTCAATGCGGCGGGTGCGGCTTCGCCTTCTTTGACCACGTCAAAGTGGTGGTAGAAGGTGGCGACTTCATACACCTCAGTTTGCGACAGCCGCATTTCTTGCGCCAAAGCCGCCAAATGCGCTGCAGACAAATGACCAAACCGGTCTTGAATCTTGTGCAGATGCTCAATCAGCAAATCTGCCCGGCGTGGTGACGCACCCAGCAGTTGCTGGACGTCGATCAGTGCCTGCGCGTCAACGCGGCGGCCTTTTGGAGCCTGTCGTTTTCGGTTTCGAGTTTCGTCCAGAACAGCGATGGGAATGATGGGATGGTTCATGTCGTTTTTCAGATCACGTGTTCAGAGCGCAGCTGAGCAATGTCGGCAGCACCGTAACCCAATTGAGCAAGTACTTCGTCAGTGTGTTCACCCAGCAGGGGCGAGCGGGTCACCACGGTTTCGCTGTCCGACATCTTGATGGGGTTGCCTACAGTCAGGTACTTGCCGCGAGTCGGATGGTCAACTTCAACAATGGTGCCAGTGGCCCGCAAGGCAGGCTCTTCGGCGATTTCTTTCATCGACAAAATCGGCCCGCAAGGTATGTCGTACTGGTTCAATATGTCCATGGCCTCGAACTTGGTCAGGGTCATGGTCCACTGCTCAATGCGGGCAAAAATCGGTTTGAGATGCAACAAGCGCGCGGCAGGCGTGGCGTAGGCTTCGTCGTCAATCCAATTGGGTTCCCCTATCACTTTGCAGACGGCCGGCCACACCCCACTTTGCGTAATGAAGTAGATGTAAGCGTTGGGGTCGGTTTCCCAACCTTTGCATTTCAAAATGGAGCCTGGCTGCCCACCGCCCGATGCGTTGCCCGCGCGGGGCACGGCTTGTCCAAACTTGCCATCCGGGTACTGAGGGTACTCGTGCATGGTGTGCGTGCGCTCCAGGCGCTGCTGGTCGCGCAGCTTGACACGGCACAGGTTCAGCACCGCGTCTTGCATCGGTGCCAGCACCTTTTGGCCGCGCCCGGTTGTGTTGCGTTGGTACAGTGCCGCGACGATACCCAGTGCCAAGTGAAGTCCTGTTCCGCTGTCGCCAATTTGGGCACCGGTGACCATGGGCGGGCCATCATCAAAGCCGGTGGTTGATGCTGACCCGCCTGCGCATTGCGCGACGTTTTCATAAACTTTGCAGTGCTCGTAGCGGCCCGGGCCAAAGCCCTTGACGCTGGCCACAATCATGCGCGGGTTGAGGGCCTGAACGTGCTCCCAAGTGATGCCCATGCGGTCCATGGCACCTGGGGCAAAGTTCTCCACCAGCACATCGCATTGTTTGATGAGCGCGTCCAGCACTTCCTTGCCTTTGGGCTTTTTGGTGTCCAAGGTGATCGACCGCTTGTTGTGGTTCAACATGGTGAAGTACAGGCTGTCTGCGCCATGTATGTCACGCAGTTGGCCACGCGTCGCATCGCCCTCGCCTGCACGCTCGACTTTAATGACGTCAGCGCCCATCCAGGCCAGAAGCTGGGTGCAGGTGGGTCCAGACTGCACATGCGTGAAATCCAGAATGCGAACGCCATCCAGGGCTTTGCTCATGGTTGCTTCCTTGGGCTTTTTTGGCTGCTCATTCAGTCAATTCTTTAACGGGCGGCTGCGCTGCGACTAGTTTTTCCAGTTCCGACAAGCGAAGTTTCAAGGCACGGTCTTCTGCAAACTTGACTGACTCATCACGGATCACCGCCACGATCGCCGAGACTTTGTCAGCATCGTCGAAGAGCAGCGCTACAGTAAAGGCAATCGACAGCGCATGCCCGTCTTTGTGAACTGCAGGCACCCGCAGCACATCGTTGCCGTACTTGGTTTTGCCTGACTCCATCGTTTTGTAATAGCCGTCCCAATGCCGCTTTTGGTGGCGATGGGGTGTGATCAAGTCAAGCGACTTGCCCAACGCTTCCGTCGGCGTGAAGCCAAACATTCGTTCGGCAGCCGGGTTCCAAAGCGTGATAGCACCTTCGGCGTCGGCAGCAATCACAGCGTCGCCTACTGCGTCAACCAGTGCCTTGAAGTCAATTGTGAGTGGCATAGTGGCCTTTCAGGGCATCGAAAAAAGACCGTCTTTCAAGTGAAGACGGCGCTCAATTTGAACGCCGTCCCCTCTGCCAACTTTGCATCCGCCCAAGCTTAAGACCAGCTTGAAAACTTCGGAAAGCGCTGGGAGCTTTCCAAGTCGGTCAAGAGTTCAGGTTGCCGCCATCAAACCGCGTCTGCGGTGTGAAAAGCCGCGATTTGGGCGGTGGTGTAACCCAGGCCCGCCAGTACTTCGTCAGTGTGTTCGCCCAGCAAAGGGGAGGCCGTGACTTCAGGCTTGGTGTCTGAGAATTTGATTGGGCTGCCCACGGTAAAGTAACTGCCACGCACCTTGTGCGGCACTTCGACAATGGAGCCACTGGCGCGCAGTGATTTGTCGTGCAGCAGCTCTTTCATGGACAGAACCGGAGCGCAAGGAATGTCGAACTTGCGGAAGATGTCAACAGCTTCAAATTTGGTTTTATCTGCGATATAGTTTTCGATGGTGGCGAAAATGTCCATGATGTGCGGCTGGCGGCCACGTGGCGTGTTGTACGCGGGGTCATCTTTCCACTCGGGCTTGCCCAAAGCGTCACAGATGGGGCCCCATGCATGGCCTTGAATTGTGAAATAAATGTAAGCGTTAGGGTCGGTCTGCCAGCCCTTGCACTTCAAAACCCAGCCAGGTTGGCCACCACCACCGGCATTGGCACCGCGCGGCACCACACCGTCCTTGAAAGCTTCCATCTCGTGCGGATACTGTGGATACTCTTCAAGGTAACCAATTTTGTCCAGACGCAATTGGTCGCGCATTTTCACGCGGCACAAATTCAACACCGAGTCCTGCATCGACACGGCTACCTTTTGACCCTTGCCAGTTTTTTGCCTGCCAATGTAAGCAGTCAGAATGCCGATAGCCAAGTGCATGCCCGTGTTGCTGTCGCCCAAAGCGGCAGATGAAATCGTTGGGCCTGCGTTTTCGCCTTTCCAGTAGCCGGTGGTAGACGCCGCGCCGCCCGCGCACTGCGCCACGTTTTCGTAGACCTTCAGGTCTTCGTAGTGGTGGCCGTCGCTGAAGCCCTTGACTGAGGCCAGAATCATCGCGGGGTTCAGCTTTTGAATGTATTCCCAGGTGAAGCCCATGCGGTCCAGCGCGCCAGGACCAAAGTTCTCGACCATCACGTCGGATTCCTTGATCATTTTCTCGAGGATGGCCTTGCCTTCGGGCTTTTTGGTGTCCAGCGTGAGTGAACGTTTATTGCTGTTCAGCATGGTGAAATACAAAGCATCGGCATCGGGAATGTCGCGCAATTGGCTGCGGGTCACGTCTCCCGAGCCTGGGCGCTCAACCTTGATCACGTCAGCGCCAAACCAGGCTAGCATCTGGGTGCAGGCTGGGCCAGCTTGGACATGGGTGAAGTCGATGATTTTGATGCCTTCTAGGGGTTTAGTGCTCATGATTTTCAATTTCCTTTTTTCAAAACTAACAATTAATCTTTGGTCTTGGCAGCGCGGGTACAACTTTAGTCCAAATGTTGTACCCGTTTGGGTTCAGGCTTTTTTGGCCGTTTGCGGGTTCAACATGGTGATGCGCCCACTTTCGGTTCCTGCTGTTTCATCAATCGAAGCATTGATCAAAGTGGGCCGCCCGCTGCGGAGGGCCTCGTTCAGGGCTTCGCTGAGTTCCTGAGGGGTTTTGGCCTGCACGCCCACGCCGCCAAAGGCCGTCATCATCATGTCGTAGCGCGCATTTTTCACAAACACAGTAGGTGCAACGTCTTTGCCGCCGGATTGATTGACGTCTGTTCCGCGGTAAACACCGTTGTTGTTAAACACCACCACGCAAATCGGCAAGTTGTAGCGGCAAATGGTTTCGACCTCCATGCCGCTGAAGCCAAAGGCACTGTCGCCCTCAATGGCGATCACGGGTTTGCCTGTGACCACCGCAGCTGCTACAGCGTAGCCCATTCCAATGCCCATAATGCCCCAAGTGCCCACGTCAAGTCGCTTGCGCGGCAGGTACATGTCCACAATGCTGCGGGTGAAATCCAGCGTGTTAGCGCCTTCATTGACCACGATGGCTTCGGGATTGGCTTTGACGATTTCGCGAATGGCCGCCAATGCGCTGTGAAAATTCATCACAGGCGGGTTTTTTGCCAAGGTTTCGGCCATTTTGGCCACGTTTTTATCGCGGCGGCTAAAAACCTCAGAAGTCCACTCGGCCGGTGGCTTGGCCCACTGGCTGCCCATGCCCGCCAGCAAAGCCGAAACGCAGGAGCCAATGTCTCCGATCAACGGCGCGGCAATGGCGACATTGCTGTCAATTTCAGTCGGCGCGATGTCAATTTGAATAAATTGCTTGCCATTCGGCCTGCCCCAGGTTTTGCCTTTGCCGTGCGACAGCAACCAATTCAAGCGGGCACCCACCAACATCACAACGTCAGCCTCGGCCAGTAAATAAGAGCGTGCTGCTGAAGCCGATTGCGAGTGGTTGTCCGGGAGCAAGCCTTTGGCCATCGACATGGGCAAATAGGGAATGCCTGATTGCTCGACCAGGGCGCGAATATCAGCGTCAGCTTGGGCATATGCCGCGCCTTTGCCTAACAAAATGAGGGGGCGTTTGGCCCCTTTGAGCAAGTCCAAGGCCCGTTGTACTGAATCAGGTGCCGGAATTTGACGCGGTGCGGGGTCGATGACTTTGATCAAAGAGCGCCGGCCTGCCTCAGCTGACAGGGTTTGCGCAAACAATTTGGCGGGAAGGTCAAGGTACACGCCGCCAGGGCGGCCAGACAGCGCAGAACGAATCGCGCGAGCAATACCTACGCCAATGTCTTCAGCATGAAGCACCCGGAAGGCGGCCTTGCACAAGGGTTTGGCAATCGCAAGCTGATCCATTTCTTCATAATCGCCTTGCTGCAAATCGACAATTTCGCGCTCGCTGGAGCCGCTGATCAAAATCATCGGAAAACAGTTGGTGGTCGCATTGGCCAATGAGGTCAGACCGTTCAGAAAACCTGGTGCAGAAACCGTCAGGCAAATACCGGGCTTTTGAGTCAAAAATCCGGCCGCCGCAGCGGCGTTGCCAGCGTGTTGTTCGTGACGGAAAGAGATGACGCGCATGCCCTCGGCTTGGGCCATGCGCGTAAGGTCAGTGATTGGAATGCCGGGCAGGCCAAAAATGATGTCAATGCCATTGAGCTTGAGTGCGTCAATGACAAGGTGAAACCCGTCAGTCATTTCGGTTGAGGTTGTGTCGTTTGTCATGCGCTGAGTTTTCTACGGTTTCGATTTTTCGCCGTCTGCTCTGCTTGGGGCAGATATCAATTGGCGAGCCTTGGATGTCCACAGGAAGCCGGATTCTTCACGGCGACACGGTATCATAGGAATTGATCCCGGCGCGTCCATTGACCACGGTCAATTTTCACGGAAACACTTGGGCTTCCGCCCCTCCAGAACACGCATTTTCAGCCGCTATATCGCCATGTCTTCAGTTGAGTCGCACCCAGAGAAAAACATTATCCGGGTGCAACTCACTCAAAATCTGGTGTTGAGCGAGCTGAGCACCACCGAAAGAGGCGAACTAGAGCAACAGTTGACCGTGATTGACTGCCACAAAGGCGACTATTTGCTCAACCAGGGCGTGTTTGAGATGGAGCAGTATTTCGTGCTGGACGGAATTCTCAAGCGTGTTGTTGCCAATCCCCAGGGCAAAGAGATGATTTTGCGATTTGCAGACGAGCGCGACATGGAAACCAGTTACGCCGCTTGGCGTCTGGGAACCCCGACTCCATACAACATAGTCTCGGTGACAAAGGCCAGAGTGGCCAAATTACCTTTGCTTCAATGGATTGCCTTCATGGACAAGCATCCTGCTATCAAGGCCTCGTTCGAGTACGCCGTGATGCGCCTGATGAGTGAAATCATGGCGCACACGATTACGTTGCACCTGCTGGACGCGCCAGGGCGAGTCAGTCGCTTTGTGCGAAAACACCCAGAGTTGTTCGAACGCCTGCCCAAAAAGGAGCTTGCTGCTTACTTGAATTTGTCAGCCGAAACCTTGAGTCGACTCAAGCAGCGCGGCAAAATTTAAAACGCCCAGGGCAGAGGTCTGGGCACAATAGTGCAGGGGTCGAGACCGAGACCGACTTCAGTCAGATTTAAGTCCAACTGAAGCCAAGCTCAATCTACTGGCTGTTCAGCCGCAAACCCTTTGGGTTTGGGTGGTCGAATTTTGGCGATTACCTTGGAAATTAACGGCCAGGCCAGCAACAGAATGGCCAAGGTGCTGATGCTGCCCACCAGGGGGTTAGACCACAGAATTGACACTTCGCCTTGAGACACCAGCATGGCTTGGCGGAATGAGTCTTCGGCTTTGTCGCCCAAAACCAAGGCCAAAACCAGGGGTGCCAACGGGTAATCGAGCTTTTTAAACAGATACCCCACCACGCCAAACAGCAGCATGAACCAGATGTCAAGCATGGCGTTGTGCACGGTGTAGGCACCAATGGCGCAGATCACCACGATGACAGGGGCAATGATCGAAAACGGGATGCGCAGAATAGATGCAAACAATGGCACCGTGGTCAACACCACAATCAAGCCGACCAAGTTGCCCAAGTACATGCTGGCAATCAAACCCCAGACAAAGTCCTTTTGCTCGACAAACAGCAGTGGCCCGGGTTGCAAGCCCCAAATGAGCAAGCCACCCAACAAGACGGCCGCGGTGGGTGAGCCCGGAATGCCCAGTGCCAGCATGGGTAGCAAAGCGCTGGTTCCGGCTGCATGGGCGGCAGTTTCGGGGGCAATTACGCCTTCAATTTGTCCGGTGCCAAACTTGGAGCCATTTTTTGACATCTTCTTGGCCAACCCATAGCTCATGAATGAGGCCGGCGTTGCGCCACCGGGTGTGATGCCCATCCAGATGCCGACCAGTGAGCTGCGAATGGAGGTCATCCAGTACTGCGGTAGTTTCTTCCAGGTTTGCAAAACGACCTTCGGGTCAATCCTGGCGCTTTTACCCTTGAATGCCAAACCTTCTTCCATTGACAGCAAAATTTCGCCAATTCCGAAAAGACCAATTACCGCGATTAAAAAGTCGAAACCGCGCATCAAGTCTGGAATGCCAAACGTGAGCCGTAACTGGCCGGTGACGGTGTCCATGCCCACTGAAGCCAGCGCAAAACCCATCGCCATGGATGCCAAAATTTTGAAAGGTGAGCCCTTGCCCATACCCACAAAGCTGCAAAACGTGAGCAAGTAGACCGCAAAATATTCGGGTGGTCCAAACTTTAAGGCAAATTTGGCGACCAAGGGGGCCATGAAAGTGATCATGACCACTGCGACTAAAGCCCCCACAAAGGAGGATGTGAAAGCGGTCGTTAGCGCCTCGCCCGCGCGACCTTGCTGCGCCATGGGGTAGCCGTCAAAGGTAGTTGCCACAGACCAGGGTTCGCCCGGAATGTTGAACAAAATTGAAGTTATGGCACCGCCAAAGAGTGCGCCCCAGTAAATGCAGGACAACATGATGATGGCCGAGGTGGGCGTCATCGTGAAGGTCAGCGGCAGCAAAATGGCGACGCCGTTGGCACCGCCCAAGCCCGGCAGAACACCAATCAGCACGCCCAAAATGATGCCGACGAACATCAGCAGCATGTTCATTGGCGTCAAGATGACGCTGAACCCGTGAAATAGCGCGTTTAGTTCTTCCATGACAGCTTTCGGCAGGTAGTTCGCAAACTAGATTTTTTAATGTAGGGCGGTGAATTTGAAATTGGCATGGTTCAATAGCCCAAAAAGCTCAAAGGCTCAAGCTTTCCCTTGAAAAGCGGCACCTTGAACCAAATTTCAAACATGCAGAAGAACAGAATGTTCACAACCAGTGCGGTGATCACGCTTTTGACGGGTGAAAACTTGCCCAAAATGATCATGAACAGGGCAATGTAAATGGCTGATGAGACATAAAGCCCCAAAAACTGCACTGCGCCCACATAAACGACGGCGGGCAACAATACTGCCAAAACGCGGCGCAACTGCTCACCATCAACAAATACTTCAGTATTTTTGTTTTTACCAAAGAGTGCTTGGGCCGCTGTTGCCAAGCCGGATGCGCACAAGATCAGACCAATGTAAAACGGAAAATACCCTGCTCCAGGACCGTCTGTAGTCCAGCCCGAACCCAAGGCTCGGCTGCCATAAATCACCACGCCACCCATTACCGCAATGGCGATGGCGATAACCGCTTCGACAATATGAGTGGCGGGGCCAGATCGCGAACCGCTGGTCTCGATGGACTCTAAGCTTGGGTTTGGCTCCATGAGGAACTCCTTTTGAAATGAGCGCCCCGACAGAACAGGGCCTGAAAGATCAATTTGCGGGCGCAGGTTGTGCCTGCACCTTGCGTGTCTGAGAGAACCCGCGCCAATACACCCAGCTTACTTGGCCATGAATCCGGCTTCTTTCATCAGCTCGCGATGGGTGTTCTCAGCTTTCCCCAGCCATCCAGCAAACTCGTCACCCGACATGCTGGTTTGGTTGAAAGCGCCCTTTTCCATGTAATCTTTCCACTCGGGTGTGTCACGAACCTTTTTCAGCATGGTGACGTAAAAGTCGGTTTGGTCTTTGGTAACTCCAGGGGCCATGAAGATGCCGCGAAGCATCACGTAATCTGCTGGTACACCAGATTCTTTGCAAGTTGGAATGTCATTCCAGGACTGGGTTGCCGTGACTTTGGCTTTGTAGGGCAGGCGTTTTTCGTCAAACACGCACAAAGCCCGCAATTGGCCCGCGCGCCACTGAGCGACTGCTTCAATGGGGTTGTTGACAGTGGAGTCAACGTGTTTACCGACCAATTGCACGGCCACCTCACCGCCGCCGCGAAAGGGCACATAAATAAATTTGGTGCCTGTGGCTTTTTCAAGCCCAACGGTCAAAATTTGATCTTCTTGCTTAGACCCCGTGCCCCCCATTTTCATTTTGCTGGGGCCTCCGGCCTTGACTGCGGCGAGATAATCTTTGCCGGTTTTGTAGGGCGTATCAGCGTTGACCCAAAGAACAAATTGATCCAATGCCATCATCGAAACTGGCGTCATGTCGCGCCAATTGAAAGGTACGCCGGTAGCCATGGGCGTGGTGAAAAGATTGGACAAAGTGACGATGATTTTGTGTGGGTCTGCCTTGGCGTCTTTGACGGACAAAAACCCTTCGGCGCCTGCGCCGCCTGATTTGTTGACGACGATCAGTGGCTCTTTCATCAGCTTGTGTTTGATCACAATGCCTTGAATCAAACGCGCCATTTGGTCAGCTCCGCCGCCCGTTCCCGCAGGAACAACAAACTCGACAGGTTTGGTGGGCTCCCACGCTGCAAAAGTTGTTGTCGCGAGCGAAAACAAAGCCCCGGCAAGCAGGGTTTTCGCAATCTTTGACAGGGGGTGACTTTGGGTGTGAAACGCTTTTTTTACCATCTTGGCTCCAACTAATTTATTTAAGACTGATTGATAACAATTCGCAATCGACAAATCGATTTTGCACGAAAGCGATGGTCTTTGGTGTTGAAAGAAAAACTCTTGACACTGATCAAGTTTGCTGAAATCGATGGAGTCTTGAGGGTTTGTACTTAGAGTGGTCGATGCGGCGGTTTTCTGCGCTGAGCGTCAAGGGGGAAGGCCGCTAATTGATGTCAAAGAAGCGACGGTTTTTTGACATTGAATTTGAACCAGGTGAAAGCAGCGAAGTTGCTACTTTGTCACTCTGGAATGCTCCTTGGTTTTCCATGACTGCGATGAAGAAACTCTTGAAAACTCGACCCTGATCAATCTGCTTCAGGGCTTTGACCATCGACGTAAAACCAGCGCTGCCCCTCCAAGACGAAGCGACTTATTTCGTGCATGCGGCTGGCCCGCCCGTCAACCTTGTAGCGGGCAACAAATTCGACCACGCCCGCATCGGTCGTGGCTGCGGCGTGCAAAACCTCTAGACCGAGCCATTTGACGGGAGACAGCTCCAGTTCGCCAGGTGAGGTTGACGCATGCCAGGTTGCCATCAAATAGTCGATCAAGCCCAGGGCGTAGGCACTGTAGCGCGAGCGCATGAGCGCCTCGGGCGTGGGCGCAAACGGGCCTTCGCCCAAGCCCGCCCGAGTGGCGGCGTGAAACGGCCCGCAGCACTGCGCATAAGGCAAATCGCTGTGGCAAGGACAGGGCGCATGGGCGGCCAGGAAGTTTTTCTTCATTCGGGCGATGGTAGCGTTTGCAACTGGCTGACCCGCCTTGTGAAATGAGCGCATGGCGCAAAATACGGCCCATGAAACCACCCAAGAGATTGCAAACGCTGATTGAAGAAGGTTTGATCGACAGCGTGACCCGCCAGCTGATGAGCGGCAAAGAGGCCGAGGTGTTTGTGGTGCGAATCGGTGACGAAACGCGCTGCGCCAAGGTCTACAAAGAGGCCGCCAACCGCAGCTTTCGCCAGGCGGTGGACTACACCGAGAACCGCAAGGTCAAAAACACCCGCCAGGCCCGCGCTATGGCCAAAGGCACCAAATTTGGCCGGGCTTCGCAAGAGGCAGCCTGGCAAAGTGCCGAGGTCGATGCCCTGTACCGCCTGGCCGACGCAGGCGTGCGCGTGCCAAAGCCGTTCAATTTCTTTGAAGGCGTGCTGCTGATGGAGCTGGTCACCGACGCTAATGGCGACGCCGCGCCGCGGCTGAACGACGTGCAATTCACGCCCGAGGCGGCCCGTGCCCACCATGCCACGCTGCTGGTGGAAATCATGCGCATGCTGGCCGCGGGTGTGGTGCATGGCGATTTGTCAGAGTTCAACATTCTGCTGGGCCATGCCGTCAATTCGCAGGGCGCAGTTCATGATTTGCCCGTCATCATTGACCTGCCGCAGGCGATTGACGCGGCTGGCAACAACCATGCCGAACGCATGCTGCTGCGCGATGTGACCAATTTGCGCGACTTTTTTGGCCAGTTTGCGCCAGATTTGCTCGCCACAGAGTTCGGGCCAGAAATTTGGGAGCGCTACCAGCGCGGCACTTTAGACCCCGACGTGGCGCTGACCGGACGTTTTGTGGTGCCCAAGAAGCCGACCGATGTGGGCGGTTTAATGCGCGAAATCGACGATGCGCGGGCAGAAGAGGCGGCGCGTCAACTTCGAATGCAAACTGCCAAAAACGCCTGAAAATTGGCAAAAATGGTCTAAAGTGACAATTTAATACCCAAATTGGGTATTTAGGCGTCATTTTTGACCAATTTAGATCAAAAAGAGTCTCTAGCTCTCGAATTTAATCAATAAGTTGCTATTTATAATATAGCATTTTAATGGACGCGCAAGCAGCCACCAAAAGACTGCCGATTTCGGGCAGCCCGGGCCACCCCAAACGGCTGCCTACAAACCCAGCATCAACTTCAGGTTCTGAACGGCAGCGCCACTGGCGCCCTTGCCTAAATTGTCCAGCTTGGCGATCAGCACGGCATGCTGAAAACCGTCGTCCGCGCCAGTGTTGCCAAACACTCGCAATTCCATTTTGTTGCTGTTGGTCAAGCCCAGCGGGTCGATTTTGTCGTCCGCGCCCACGGGCACCACGTTCACCCACTCGCTGCCCGCGTAGTGTTTGACCAGGGCGTTGTGCAAATCTTGCAAACCGGGTTTTCCAGGCAGCAAGGCCAGATCCAGCGGCAACTGCACCAGCATGCCCTGACTGAAATTACCGACGGACGGCACAAACACCGGGCGGCGGGTCATGCCGGTGTATTTCATGATTTCAGGTAAATGCTTGTGTTTCAAGCCCAGGCCGTAGATTTCAAAGGCTGGGGCTTGGCCCTTTTCATAGGCTTCAATCATGCTGCGCCCGCCGCCGCTGTACCCGCTGATTGATGGCAGCGTGAGCGGGTGGTCTGCGGGAATAAGGCCTGCGTCCACCAAGGGGCGAATCAGGGCAATCGCCCCCGTGGCGTAGCAGCCTGGGTTGGCCACCCGACTCGCATTTTGAACGGCCAAGGCTTGGCCCGCCGTCAATTCTGCAAAACCAAACACCCAGCCGGGTGATGTGCGGTGGGCGGTGGAAGCATCGATAATTTTGGGGCCTGGCTTGCCCGTGGACAAGGCGATGTCGTCGATCATGGCCACCGATTCGACCGCTGCCCCGTCGTGCAGACACAAAACCACCAAGTCGACCTGCGCCATCAGCGCCCGCTTGGCGCTGGGGTCTTTGCGCAACTCGGGCGCGATGCTGACCAGCTCAACCTCAAGCATGGCCTGTAGGCGTTCGCGGATTTGCAAACCCGTGGTGCCTGCTTCGCCATCTATGAATACTTTGAATGCTTTGGCCATCGTGCTCTTTCGTCCAGTTTTCAGTTCGGGGCTAGGAAAGTGCGCTCAACCCATTGCGCGCTCAGCCCAAAGTGCGCCCAATTTTGGTGCGGTGCAACATGATACATTCTCGGGTTGCAAGTTCCAAACACCTTGTGCATGCGCTTTAACGAAATTTTAAAGCGCTGACGCCCCCAAGCTCTGAACAAACCTGTTCATTTTCATCCATTCTTGAGAAAGCCCTCATGAAGATTCACGAATACCAAGGCAAGGAAATCTTGCGCCAGTTCGGCATCACCACGCCGCGCGGAATTCCCGCATTCACCGTTCAAGAGGCCGTTGAGGCGGCTCAAAAACTCGGTGGCCCGGTTTGGGTGGTCAAAGCCCAAATTCACGCGGGTGGGCGCGGCAAGGGCGGCGGCGTCAAGCTGGCCCGCTCGATTGAAGAGGTCAAAAAACTGGCGGGCGAAATCTTGGGCATGCAGCTGGTCACCCACCAAACCGGCCCAATGGGCCAAAAAGTACGCCGTTTGCTGATTGAAGACGGTGCGGATATCAAAAAAGAATATTACGTGTCAGCCGTGACCGATCGCGCCACCCAACGTGTCGCGTTCATTGTGTCGTCTGAGGGCGGCATGGACATTGAAGGCGTTGCGCACGACACGCCCGAAAAAATCATCACTGAAATCGTCGATCCGGCGCTCGGTTTGACTGATGCGCAAGGAAAAATGCTCTCTGACGCGATTGGCGTGCCTGCAGGCTCCACCGCACAATGCGTGGATGTGCTGCAAAAGCTGTACAAAACCTACATGGACACGGATGCCTCGCTGGTCGAGATCAACCCGCTGATCTTGGAAGGCAACGGCAACATCAAAGCGCTAGACGCGAAATTCAATTTTGACGCCAACGCCCTGTTTCGCCACCCTGAAATCGTGGCCTACCGTGATCTGGACGAAGAAGACCCGGCTGAAGTTGAAGCCAGCAAGTTCGACCTGGCCTACATCAGTCTGGACGGCAACATTGGCTGTTTAGTGAACGGCGCAGGTCTGGCCATGGCCACCATGGACACCATCAAATTGTTTGGCGCGGAACCCGCCAACTTTTTGGACGTGGGCGGCGGTGCTACCCCTGAAAAAGTGACCGAAGCCTTCAAAATCATGCTGAAGAATAAGAAGGTCAAGGCCATTTTGGTCAATATCTTCGGCGGCATCATGAAGTGCGACACCATTGCCACTGGCGTGATCACCGCTTGCAAGGCCACCAACCTCAGCGTGCCGTTGGTCGTGCGCATGAAGGGCACAAACGAAGAACTGGGCAAGAAGATGTTGGCTGAGAGCGGCTTGCCGATCATCAGCGCCGACAGCATGGCCGAAGCGGCCCAAAAAGTTGTTGCAGCCTTGAATACCTGATAAATGCGGGACAGTCCGCCGCGACACGCAGTGCGCAAGCTCTGTCCTCAACTGGAAAGAAAATAGCATGTCCATCCTGATCAACAAAAACACCCGCGTCATCACCCAAGGCATTACCGGCAAGACCGGGCAGTTTCACACTGAGAAATGCCAGGAATACGCGAATGGCAAAAATTGCTTCGTCGCCGGGGTGAACCCCAAAAAAGCGGGTGAAAAAATCTTTGAAATCCCAATTTTCGGCAGCGTCAAAGAAGCAGCGGCCCAAACTGGCGCCACAGTCTCAGTCATTTACGTGCCGCCAGCAGGCGCAGCGGCCGCCATTTGGGAAGCTGTTGAAGCCAACCTGGACTTGGCTATTTGCATCACCGAAGGCATTCCCGTGCGCGACATGCTGGAAGTGCGCAACAAAATGCGCGCTAAAGAAGCCGCTGGCGGCAAAAAGACACTGCTGTTGGGCCCCAATTGCCCAGGCTTGATCACCCCTGACGAAATCAAAATCGGCATCATGCCGGGTCATATCCACCGCAAAGGCCGCATTGGCGTGGTCAGCCGCTCAGGCACGTTGACTTACGAAGCGGTGGGTCAGCTTACTGAAATTGGACTTGGTCAATCCAGCGCGGTCGGCATTGGCGGTGACCCGATCAATGGGTTGAAGCACATCGACATCATGCGCATGTTCAACGACGACCCTGAGACCGATGCCGTCATCATGATTGGTGAAATTGGTGGCCCGGACGAAGCGGAAGCCGCCCGTTGGTGCAAAGCCAACATGAAAAAACCGATTGTGGGCTTTATCGCGGGTGTTACGGCACCGGCGGGCAAGCGAATGGGCCATGCTGGCGCGCTCATTGCAGGCGGAGCCGACACGGCCGACGCCAAATTGGCGATCATGGAAGAGTGCGGCTTCAAAGTAACTCGTAACCCGTCTGAAATGGCCAAGCTGCTCAAAGCACTGCTGTAAGCAAAACTACGGTCATAACCAGTCCGATTGGCTGGTTAAACTTGAGGCCAACCGCTGAAAACGCTTCTTTGGAAGCGTTTTTTACTTAAAAATAAGAGGAGACGCCATGTTTTTTGGATTGGATTTAAGTTCGCCCGCAGTTTGGAGTGCCTTTGGCGCCATCATGCTCGCCAACATCGTGCTGTCTGGCGACAACGCTGTGGTTATTGCCATGGCGGCTCGGTCACTCAAGCCAGAGCAGCAAAGCAAAGCTATTTTCTGGGGTTCCGCCGCCGCCATCATCATGCGGATTGTGCTGACCATCGTGGCCATTCAGCTGCTGACCTTGCCTTACTTGAAGCTCATTGGCGCGATTTTGCTGGTTTACATTGGCGTGACGCTGTTGATGCACGAAGAGGAAGACGAGGGCGAAGGTAAGGAAATTGGCAGCATGGCAGCCGCCATCCGCACCATTTTGATCGCCGACCTGGTCATGAGCCTGGACAACGTGTTGGCGGTTGCGGCGGCGGCCAAAGGCAATCTGCCTCTTCTGGTCATGGGATTGGTCATCAGCATCCCGCTGATCATTTTCGGCTCTACCTTACTTCTGAAGGTCATGGAGCGTTTTCCTATCATCATCACGATTGGTGCTGCCTTGCTTGGATTTTTGGCAGGTGAAATGCTGCTGACTGACCCCGCAGTCGTCGGTTGGTTTGGCAAAATGAGCGAGCAAACTGTGTTGATTGCTGGTGTGTTGGGTGCAGCTTTGGTGGTTGTTTTGGGCAAAGTGCTGGCCGGACGGGCAAATCAAAAGTCGTCGGCATAGCAACTGCTTGCACTCAGTTTGCTGCAAGCCCCTAGGCAGCAATCAGCAAGGCGGGCGGTTTGGCAGGGCTGAGTGGCGGGCTTTCGCATAAAAACGACAAGACTTCGGTCACAAGTCACTTGTCCTGAAAGCCCGTGTCTGCTAACGTTGTGGGCCTTGTTACATGCAAGCTAGCACATGAAAGATCGAACATGGCAGGGGCTTCGCGGGTTGATTCTTCACCTGTAACTTCAGTTTGGACGGGACGTGGCAAAAGATTCAAGCGCTGGGCGAGGTAAATTTTGGCGAACCGACTGGTTTGCAGGCTTGGCCGTGGTTATTGCAGTTCTCTTGGTGCACACGGCAACCGACTTTTTTGAAGCGCTTGAGAGACGCTATTACGACTTTGCCAGCACCAGCAGCAACCGCCAGCCCAGTGACCGGATCTCCATCATTGCGATTGACGACCAAAGCATCGCCAACATCGGGCGCTGGCCCTGGCCTCGCGATGTGCATGCCAAGCTGATAGACCAGTTGGCGGGTGCCAAAGCCAAAACCATCGTCCACACGACCTTCTTTTTTGAGCCGCAAGTGGATCGCGGCCTGTCCTTTATCCGGCAAATGAAGGACTTGTTGGCGCAAAACTCAGCCGCCGTCGGGACAGATGGTGTGATTGGTGCCCAGGCAGAAACCAATCAGCGCCTGCAAAAAGTCATTTCAGAGGCTGAGTCAGCACTGGATACTGACGCTATTTTGGCTGCGAGCATCAAAAAAGCGGGGAACGTGCTGGTGCCGTCTGTCTTTGTGTTGGGTGCTCCCCAAGGCAAGCCTGACACAGCCTTGCCACCCTTCGCTTTGAAAAGTGCGGTCGACGAAAACAACAATTTTTCATTGCCAGCTTTCAAAAGCCAGCAGCCTATCGATTCAATCGGATTGGTCGCGGCGGGCGTTGGGCACCTCAACCAACTGCAAGACACCGACGGCGCGGTTCGCTCGGAGCCACTCTTGGTCAATTACTATGGCAAGGCGGTGCCCTCTTTGGCTTTGCTGGCGTCGGCCAACAGCCTGAATCTGTCGACAACTGACATCAAATTGAACCCGGGTGAGTCCGTTCAGATTGGTAAATTGAAGGTCAAAACTGACGAGAGCGCCATGATGTTTCCGCAGTTTTACAAAGGCAAAGACGGTCGCGACGCGTTTGCCAGAGATTCGTTTTTCGATGTGTTGAATGGCAAAATTCCTGCTACCAAGTACACCGACAAGATTGTCATTATTGGCGCGACTGCGTCGGGCGTCGGGAATATATTTCCAGTGCCTGGAAACCCTGGTTTGTATCCGGTGGACTCCATTGCCCATGTGACGTCCAGCATTTTGAGTGAACATTTCATCGTGTTGCCGACCTGGAGCGTTTGGGCAACTTTCGCCGCCTTTTTGCTCATCTCGGCTTACATCATCGTGGCACTGCCGCGCTTGTCTGCGGGCATGGCGGCAGCCATCACTTTGGTGCTTTTCGTGGTGCTGCTGGGGCTTGAGTTTGGTTTGCTCTCAAGCGCCGCACTCTGGCTGAAACTCGTTTTTCCGGCAGCGTTGCTCATTCTTGGGCATTTGGCGTTGACCACCAAGCGGTTCCTGATGACCGAGGCCGGCAAAATCAAATCCGACGAAGAGTCGGCTGAAACCAGCCGCATGATGGGCCTAGCAATGCAGGGTCAAGGGCAATTGGATGCGGCTTTTGACCGCTTTCGCAGGGTTCCTATGAACGAAGCGGTGATGGGAAACCTTTACAGCTTGGCGCTGGACTTTGAACGCAAGCGGCAATTTAACAAAGCCGAGGCCGTTTACGAGCACATGGCGGCGTTCAACAAAGACTACAAAGATCTCAAGT
The DNA here is from genome assembly GCA_031386665.1 of Rhodoferax sp. Classification (GTDB taxonomy): domain Bacteria; phylum Pseudomonadota; class Gammaproteobacteria; order Burkholderiales; family Burkholderiaceae_C; genus JANYCG01. The sequence continues at coordinate 26,565 of JANNCN010000170.1, forward strand.
CCAAACTAAGCCGTGCCAAAAATCTGTCAGAAACCGTCATGTTGGGCGGTGGTGGCTCGCACCCGGGCGGCACCATGTTGCTGGACGGTGGCGCTGTTGAAAAACCAATGCTCGGCCGGTACCAGGTTGAAAAAGAACTTGGCAAAGGCGCAATGGGTGTGGTTTACCTTGGGAAAGACCCCAAAATTGGGCGTGTCGTCGCTATCAAGACCATGGCCTTGAGCCAGGAGTTTGACGGCGATGAGTTGGTGGATGCCAGGGAGCGTTTTTTCCGCGAGGCAGAAACAGCAGGGCGACTGCAGCACCAGAACATTGTCACGATTTTCGATGCGGGTGAAGAGCACGATTTGGCCTACATCGCCATGGAATTCCTCAAAGGCAAAGACCTAGTGGATGCCTGCAAAGATGGGCAGTTGTTCCCAGTCCCGCGAGTTCTCTCCATCATTGCGCGTGTCGCTGAGGCCCTGGCCTATGCGCACAAACAAAACGTGGTGCACCGGGACATCAAGCCTGCCAACATCATGTACGAAGTGGAAAGCGACACCGTCAAAGTGACCGACTTTGGCATTGCCCGCATTACCGACTCCAGCAAAACCAAGACGGGCATGGTGCTGGGTACGCCAAGCTTCATGTCGCCAGAGCAGTTGGCTGGTAAAAAGGTAGATGGTCGGTCTGACCTTTACTCTTTGGGCGTCATGCTTTTTCAGATGCTGGCTGGCGTGTTGCCGTTTCGGGGTGACTCCATGGCGGAGCTGATGTACAAAATCGCCAATGAGGAGGCCCCGGATATTCGCGTTATTCGCAGCGACCTCTCAGAAAATCTGGCCGATCTGGTAGCGCTTTCACTCAGTAAACGTCCTGAAACTCGGTACCAGGATGGTGACCAGTTTGCGGCCGATTTGCGTGCGGTGATGGTGGGCATGCCAGGCAGTTCAGCGTTTGTGCGCCTGCCTGATGGGCAGCTCAGTCGCGCCTCGGGTGTGGCACCCCTGTCCTCTGCCGCCGCTCCGCTTTCTTCGAGCGCTGCGCCAACGGCAAATGACAAAACTGTGGTGATGAGTAAACCCCGAGATAGCGCAGAAGATTTTCAGAAAACCGTGATGCATGCCCGTTCTGCGAGCCCTGATCACGAGAAAACCGTTGTACATTTGCCCAGTGCAAGCCCAGCGGTGGCAAAGCCGCCCGCTGCCAGTACCCCGCCTGACATTGAGATATAGCAAGAATAAATAAATGCAATGATTTACACGTTTTCTACCAAGACAGACCCAGGTCGCGCTAGAGAAAATAACGAGGACTCGGTTGCATTTGATGATGTGACGCAGGTCGCTGTTTTGGCTGATGGTATGGGCGGGTACAACGCAGGCGAGATTGCTAGCGGCATGGCCACCGCCTTTATCAAGTCCGAAATGTCCCGCTGGCTTTCAGAAGCCGGCAAACAGGCGAAGACCAAAGAGATCCGCCGCGCCCTAGAGATTTGCGTAGACAACGCTAATCGGTCTATATTCAACGCTGCGAATTCAAACTCACAGTACCAAGGCATGGGCACCACCTTGGTGGTGGCCGTGTTTCAAGAGTCGCGGCTGATGCTTGGGCATATTGGCGATTCAAGATGTTATCGTTTGCGCTCTGGCAGCTTTGAGCAAATCACCAAAGACCATTCACTTTTGCAGGAGCAGCTTGACGCGGGCTTGCTGACCATGGAGCAAGCCGCAACCTCGACCTACAAAAATCTGGTCACCCGTGCCTTGGGCGTTGACGACACGGTTTTGCTTGAACTCAATGAGTACGAGGTCGAGCCTGGCGACCTTTACGTGCTGTGTTCAGATGGTTTGTCAGATATGGTTGATGATGTCGAAATTGCGAGTATTGTTGAACGTGACTTGACGCTGGAGCAAAAGGCGGACGAGCTGATCGCTGTCGCAAATGGACATGGTGGGCGGGATAACATTTCGGTTTTATTGGCGCAGGTGGGTGTAGGCAAGGAAAAAACCGGATTGATTCGACGATTGCTGAGAAAATAGGTTTCAAATGTGTGTTTTAACTAGAAATATCAGGAATAGGAGTCGGTCATGCCGAAAATGATCGTATCGATCGATGGTGTTGTCATCAAGGAAGTCCAGTTGACAAAAGACCGGACTACATTGGGGCGACGGCCTTACAACGACATCGTCATTGATAACTTGGCCGTCAGCGGTGAACATGCCGTGTTGCAAATGACCGGCAATGAGGTTTACCTTGAAGACCTCAACAGCACCAATGGCACATACGTCAACGGCAAGGCCGCTAAAAAGCAATCGCTTCAAAACGGTGACGTGGTTGAAGTTGGCAAGTACAAAATAAAATACGTCAACGAGGTCGTCGAGCAAGGGTTTGAAAAAACCATGATGGTTCGCCCCAGCGTGGCGGCCGCTTTGGTGGCATCTCAGCAAACCCCGATTGCCCGGCCAGTTGTGGCGACGCCAGACTCGGGCTTTTCAAGCCTCAGCCGCGCTTCAATCAAAGTGTTGTCGGGTGCGGCTTCAGGGCGTGAAGTCCCCTTGACCAAGGTCGTTACAACCATCGGCAAGCCTGGCGTGGCAGTGGCGGCAATTACCAAACGAAATCACGGGTTCTTCGTTCACCATGTTGAAGGCGCGGGCAACCCGACGCTGAATGGTGGGTCTATTGGTGTTGATCCGGTATCGCTTAAAAACGGCGACCTGATTGAGCTGGCAGGCACTCAAATGCAATTTGTCCAGATCTGAGTGGCCGAAGGACGCTGCTTCCAGCAACCCAGGCATGTAAAACCTGATTTTCCTGGGGTTTCATGAATTCAATTCTGAAACACTGGTCTCGCATTGCAGTCACCTTGCTGCCTTTGGTGTTCGCGCTACTGCATGCGGTGGGTATCGTCAACATTGGCTTGCTTCAGCGCTTAGATGACATCATTTACGATGCTCGCCTGCGCGCCACCATGCCCAAAACGCTGGACGATCGCATTGTCATCATTGACATTGACGAAAAGAGCCTTGCCGAAGTGGGTCGTTGGCCGTGGGGCCGCAACAAGATGGCGGATTTCACCGAAGAGCTCTTTGGTCGCCAAGCCGTTGCCACGTTGGGTTTTGACATCGTTTTTGCAGAAGCAGACGAAAGCTCGGGCCTTAAAAGGCTCAATGAACTGGCTCAAAACGAGCTGCGCGATCAAGCGGGGTTTGTCGACAAGGTGCAGGCACTTCAGGGTGTGCTGGATTACGACGCTGCTTTTGCCAAGGCGCTGGAGAGGCGCCCCATTGTTCTGGGCTATTACTTCACGAGTGATCGTGACGGCAGAACATCAGGTGAGTTGCCCGCGCCAGTCATGGGGGTTGAGTCACTGCAAGGGCGCCCCATCAAGTTCACATCGTTCACGGGTTTTGGTTCAAACATCGCCCAATTGTCCAAGGCAGCGCCGATAGCTGGACATTTCACACCGGTTCCAGAACCCGATGGGGTGGTCAGGTCGCTGCCGCTGGTCGCCGAATACAAAAGCAAATATTACGAGTCACTGTCACTGGCCATGTTTCGCTTGCTGATCGACTCCCCTTCGGTCGTGCCTGGTTTTCCTAAAGATCGCCTTTTGCCAAGGAATTATCAAGGGCTTGAAAGCATTCTTTTGACCAAAGGGGGTAAGTCTGTCGCCATTCCGGTGGACGCTAGTGTGTCTGTGCTGATCCCTTACCGCGGATTTGGCGGCCCCCAAGGCGGATCATTCAAGTACATTTCAGCGGCTGATGTGCTGCAAAAGCGCTTACCCGCAGGTTCGCTGAAAGACAAGATAATTTTGATGGGCACCACAGCGCCTGGTCTACAAGATATTCGAACCGCCCCGGTGGGCGATGTCTTTCCAGGGGTTGAAGCCCACGCCAATGTCATTTCTGGGCTTTTGGACGACAGAATTCTTGTCAAGCCCGATTACTCGGTGGGCTACGACGTTTTGCTTTTGATCATTGCCGGCTTAACCCTCGCTATTGCCTTGCCTTTGTTGACGGCCTCTCGCGCCATGCTGCTGAGTGCCCTGGTTTTGCTGGGGCTGGTGGGCATTAATTTCTGGATGTACCTGTCATTTGGTTTGGTGTTGCCATTGGCCTCAGGATTAACCATGACAGTGGCAGCATTTGCATTGAACATGAGCTACGGCTATTTTGTTGAAAGCAAGTCCAAACGCGAGCTTGCCAATTTATTTGGAACCTACGTGCCACCTGAGCTCGTCGACGAAATGGTCAAGGACCCCGACAGCTACAGCATGAAGGCCAGCAACAAGGAAATGACAGTGATGTTTTGTGACATGCGCGGTTTCACCAAAATGTCAGAGCAAATGGAACCCATCCAGTTGCAAGCGCTTCTGAACGGTGTGTTCAGCCGCTTAACCAGCCTTATTCGTGCCAATCGAGGCACTATCGACAAGTACATGGGCGATTGCGTGATGGCTTTTTGGGGTGCACCAGTCGAAACCACTGAGCATGCCCAATTGGCAGTCAAGGCTGCCATGGAAATGTCGCTGGCCATTCGTGACATCAATCAAGAACACCGCGCCAAGGGAATCCCGGAAATTGGCATTGGCATCGGGCTCAACACAGGCAGCATGTGCGTGGGCGATATGGGCTCGAATATCCGGCGCAGTTACACCGTCATCGGCGATGCTGTCAATCTGGGGTCCCGGCTTGAAGGCCTGTCAAAGTCCTACGGGATCGACCTGGTCGTCAGCGAAGCCACACGCAAGCTGGCCCCTGACTTTGCTTGGCAAGAACTCGACAAAGTCCGGGTCAAAGGCAAAGACCAAGCCGTTGCCATTTTTTACCCGCTGGCCAAATCGGGGCAGCTGCCGACAGACGCAGCATCAGAGCTTAAAACCTGGGCGGCGTTCTTAAAAGCTTACAGAGCGCAAGACTGGGATCAGTCGGATGTCTTTTTGCTCAATTTAACCCGTTTAAATGCAAAAAAATACCTTTACCAACTGTACTCGGAGCGAGTAGCCTCTATGCGCATGCTTCCATTTGATCCTGAATGGGATGGGGCAACAAACTACGATACGAAGTGAGGCGGCGCAATGAAAGTTCGAGTGTTAGGCTGTTCGGGGGCGATTGCCAAAGACTGCCGAACCACGTCTTTTTTAGTTGACGACGACGTTTTAATTGACGCCGGAACCGGTGTGGGCGACTTGACGCTAGAGGAGATGCGAGCGGTCAATCAGGTTTTTCTGACTCATTCTCATTTGGATCATGTTGCCGCTCTGCCTTTGATGGTGGACGCCTGCGCAGCCCGGCGGACCTCGCCACTTCAAATTCATGCGCTCGCGGGAACCATTGCCGCATTGCGCACACATATTTTCAATGATGTCATTTGGCCGGACTTCAGCCGCATCCCCACGCCAGAAAACCCTTTTATTTCATTTCATGAAATCAAAACTGGACAGACCCTTCAACTTAAGGGTAAGCTTATAGAGGTTTTGCCTGCAGTTCATACAGTCCCAGCAGTTGGCTACGCCGTGACGGCTGGCAAAGGTTGCTGGGTGTTCAGTGGCGACACTGAGCGCAATCCGGCGTTTTGGCAACGAGTCAACGAACTTAAAGTCGCCATTCTGGTGATTGAAACTGCCTTTAGCAACCGAGAAAAAGACCTTGCAAAATTAAGTTTGCATCTGTCCCCTATGGTTTTGGCCAGCGAACTTGATTTAATCGCCAGAGACAAGAAGTACCCGATCTACATCACTCATACCAAACCTGCTGAAACCGCACTCATCATGGCCGAAATTCAAAAATTTGATGAGACGGCAGTGAACGGTCCCAATGTGACCCATGACATCAGGTGGCTGCGAGCCGGCCAGGAATTCGAAATATGAATGCTGTTTTAAAACCTGTTGTGCCTGCCAAGGCGTTGGATCAAGCCTTTGTTGATTCGCAGCAGTTGCCCGTTGAAAAGCGGGGCACGACGTTTGAAGCCTTGTTTTACAGACAACTTCAGCAGGTCACCGCACGCATTCACGAGACTGACAATGTCGAGCAAATCATGCTGGAGGCCAGCCAGGACATTTGCAAACTGCTCAACGCAGACCGGCTTACCTTGTACGCAGTCAACGAAGACCGCACCGCGATCGTCTCTAAAGTCAAAACCGGGTTGAACAGCAGCCGCGACCTCAAACTGCCCATTTCTCCTCAAAGTCTTGCGGGGTACGCCGCCTTCAGTCGCAAGCTGATCAATCTTGTTGATGTTTACGATGAAGCCGCGCTTAAGCTGATTCACCCGGCGCTCACCTTCCTTAAAGAAGTTGACAAGCGATCTGGTTATCGAACCCGCGAAATGCTGGTGGCCCCCATCATGGAAGGCAACACGCTGCACGGTGTGCTGCAAGTCATCAACAACAAGAGCAACCAGGCCTTCAGCGAGCTGGAGGTCGAAGGCGTATCGCAACTTTGCAAAACGCTGGCCACAGCGATTCGCCAAAGGGTTCTAAAAACGGACGATGGTCCTAAAAAAATCGCCACCAAATACGACGGACTTGTGAACGACGGCGTCATCACCCTGCCAGAGCTTCAGCAGTGCATTCACGATGCCCGGGTTGAAGGTAAAACGGTTGAACACCAATTGATGGCGATGTTCAAAATCAAGCCGGCGCAAATTGGCCCTTCGCTGTCCAAGTTTTTTGGCGTGCCTTATGAGCCATTCAATGCAGGGCGCATCCGTTCCGAAATGCTGCATGGTGCTTTGAAGCGCGATTTCGTTATTGGCCAGGGCTGGTTGCCGCTAGAGGAATCACCCGAAGGCATGGTCATCATGTGTGTTGACCCTGAGGCTGTGCGTGGGTCGCGCGTGGTGCCGCAGGTTTTCCCCAAAATTGGCAAATTTGCCTACCGTGTCACCACCCAAACCGAGTTTCAAGAGACTTTGGGGCAAATTTTTGGTGCGGGCGTTGAAGGTGGCACGATTGACGAACTTCTGGCCGACCTGGATGGCGGGCCGATTGATGATGGCACCAATGACGACTCACTGGAGTCAGCCGCTGCAGACAATGAATTGGTCAAGTTCGTCAATAAAGTCATTATTGACGCCTACAACCAAAAGGTGTCGGACATTCACATCGAGCCCATGCCGGGCAAGCTCAAAACTGGCATCCGCTTTCGCATTGATGGCTCCTTAATGCCCTACATTGAAGTGCCTGCACACTATCGGCAGGCCATGGTCACACGCCTGAAGATCATGTGCGACCTGGACATTTCAGAGCGACGCAAACCGCAAGACGGGAAAATCAAGTTCAAAAAATACGGCCCACTCGACATCGAGCTTCGCGTGGCAACCATCCCATCGGCAGGTGGGGTTGAAGACGTGGTCATGCGTATTTTGGCAGCAGGCGAACCAATTCCGCTAGACAAGTTGGGATTAACTCCGCACAACAAAGAGCGAGTGATCAAGACCATTGAAAAGCCTTATGGCTTGTTTTATGTGTGCGGACCTACGGGTTCAGGTAAAACCACGACCCTGCATTCGATTTTGAAGCACCTGAACACCAACGACACCAAAATCTGGACAGCTGAAGACCCGGTTGAGATCACCCAAAAAGGTTTGCGCCAGGTTCAAATCAACAAAAAGGCAGGCATTGACTTTGCCTTGGTCATGCGCGCTTTCCTGCGAGCTGACCCCGACATCATCATGGTAGGCGAGTCGCGCGACAAGGAAACCGTGTCCATGGGTGTTGAAGCATCGCTCACTGGTCACTTGGTGTTCTCCACCCTGCACACCAACTCGGCACCCGAATCCATCACCCGCCTGTTGGACATGGGCATGGACCCCTTCAATTTTGCAGATGCGTTGTTGGGCATTTTGGCCCAACGCCTGGCCAAAAAACTGTGCGACTGCAAAGAAGGCTATGTGCCCGCTGGCTCGGAGCTCAAGAAATTCTTGGCCGAATACGCCGAAGAGCTGCGGCATTCCAAAGCCTGGAAGTCCGACTACGAAGGCGAAACCCAAAAGTTGTTAGACAACTGGGTTGAAACCTACGGTCACGAAGGCCAGCTCAAGTTTTACCGCCACGTCGGCTGCCCCAAGTGCGGCAACACGGGTTACAAAGGCCGAATTGGTCTGCACGAGCTGCTGATAGCCGATGATGACGTGAAAAAACTGATTCAAGAACGCGCCCGCGTGGCAGAAATTTTTGCCGCCGCCGTAGAAGGCGGTATGCGCACCCTGAAGATGGACGGCATGGAAAAAATCATGATGGGCCTGACCGACATCAAAATGGTCAGGTCAGTTTGCATCAAGTGACATTTTTGGTCTGACAAAAATGTTACCTGCCCAGTCTGAATCGCCCATTTTTGTCAGCTTTATTTAAGTTTCGCGACAAAACCGGGTGTTTTGGGGGTAATTGACCTTAAATCCCTCAATTTCAGACCTGGCACAGAAGCTGCTTATTAGAACTGTCTAGTTGTTGTTTTTCTTTTTTAATCCAAGGAGTTTTCAAATGAAGCGTTCTATGCAAAAGGGTTTTACCCTGATCGAGTTGATGATTGTTGTCGCCATCATTGGTATTTTGGCGGCTGTTGCTTTGCCTGCTTACCAAGATTACACGGTTCGTGCCAAGGTTACTGAAGGTTTGTCGTTGGCTGGTTCGGCAAAAACTGCAGTTTCAGAAAATGCGGCAAATGGAGCCCCTTTCGCCTCTGGTTGGACTCTTCCTGCGCCGACTAAAAACGTTGCCAGTGTGGGCGTTGCCACGACGAATGGCGCTATTACGATCACATACGATGCAGCAATCAGCAGCGGCGGTACTTTAGTTGTTACCCCTGTCGACGGCAGTGTTGCCTCTGGCGCCGCCTTGGTTGGCACCTCGTCTGGTTCAACCGTTCCAACAGCTGGCTCAATTAGCTGGATTTGCAAATCCACTGGTAGTACCAACGCGAACAGTAATGCGGCAGCTGGCACAATTGCTGACAAATATGTTCCAGCATCTTGCCGCACTTAATTAGGTCGGTTGGGTGATCAGAAAGGGCGCTTTTAGCGCCCTTTTTTTTGTATCTTTACGTGTTTGAATTTAAGGTTAAATAATTGATGAGGCTTGATCGTTGTTCGAGTGCTGCAAGTCTTAAAGACTTTGCCATGGATCTTCAGTTCTGGTTGTGTGCTTGGTTGGTTGTGTCCGTCAGCTCCGAGTTAACCCATTCATTGCTTTATGGCGAGCTCGCTCTGCTTGCATTCACGCCGGCTGCTGATTGGCGGGATTGGATGAAATTCATTGGTACATTCGCTGGTATCCCTGCATGGATTTTGTGGATCGGTGCAAGGCCGCCACCCTTTAACCCGCTATTGCGATGGTTCGGGCTCGCGATAGGTGTTAGCCTAATCCTTTACATCATGGCATTCGAAGGGGCAAAGGGGATAGGCGCACCGACAGCAGTATTCGTTTCTGCGTTGAGCCCACTGGGCGTTTTGATGCTGGGAGCGTGCCTTTGGAGCACAATTGTGCGTTCGGAACCATCTGACAGCTCGTGGCGGCGCGAATACTTGCAGCTTGTCACGCTTTTGGGGGCGCTGTCAGTCGGCACAAATGCTTCTTTGTCAATTACACGATTGATCTATCCCGCAACATGGGATTACTTTGCCTATCGAATTGATGGTGCATATGGCGGTATTGCTACCACGTTTGCGCTGATAAACGCAAAAGGCGAACCATTACTTCAAGCGTTTTCAAATCTCAGTTATGCCAGTTTAATCATTGCGCTTTACGCGATTGTGGGGTTGGCAATACGTAACAACGCAGTCAAGCGTTTGCACATTTGGCGCACACTCGCATTGCCCTTCGCGCTCGCATTTTTGCTCTATTCCTGGTTACCAATTACGGGTCCGATTTATGCGTTTTTCGACGGGCACTTTCCCGCCGCAATGCCGCATTTCACAAGTGTTGTCTCGTCACAGGTGATTGTTCCCCCTGCATCGCGAAATGGCATGCCTTCAATGCATTTAACCGGGTCATTGATTGTCTGGATGTTAGCTATAGGACTGCGAAATAGCATAGCTATTGCTTTTTCAACCTTGCTTGTTGTGGTTACCTGTTGGTCTACTATGGCCTTGGGTGAACACTACTTAATCGATCTCATAGTCGCTTTACCCTATGCAGCTTTTTTGGGAGCTGCACTGATTTGGCCACAGCACTTTAAAGGCTCCAAGCAAACGTCAATCCCAATCTGGCTGTCAGGTTTAACCTTTTTAACCTGGATGATTTGGCTTCGGGTAGCGCCGGGTTGGTTGGGTTCAAACCTTGATTTTGTAAGAGTGCTTTCTGCTTGGAGCGTAGTCGTTTCAATCTGGGTATTCTGGCGAATGGTTGTGGAAGCTCGCGGGCGGATTGAAAGTCCTGAGACAAGCTTGGTAGACAAAGTTGAAAAACTCGCCTCGCTGCGAGCTCCTGTGTGGATCATTGGAATATTCACGGCTTCAGGAATCGCCGGGCTTGTGTATGAAGTCGTCTACGCCAAAGCCTTGGCAGTGACTTTTGGCAGCACCGCCGTGGCTTCTTACACGGTTTTGGCGACTTACATGGGGGGTATGGCTTTAGGGGCGTGGCTGGGAGGGTACTTGGCAGATCGCTCCAAAAACCCTCTAAAAACATATGCAATTTGTGAGGCGTTGATTGGCTTGTATGCTGCCCTGACGCCAAAGCTGTTTGTCTTGATTCAAGATGCTTACGTGTACTTTAGCGCGGATGTTTCGCCGGACGCAGGTTGGCTGACCATCTTCCGGGTCAGTTTGGGAGCAGCTTGCTTAGGAATTCCCACCATAATTATGGGTATGACGATGCCGCTGATGTTCAAACACCTTCGCGGTTTGGGTGTTGAAAGTAGCCATGCGATTGCGCCGCTGTATGGCGCAAATGTTGCTGGAGCGGCCATAGGTTCAATTCTGGCTGGCTATTTGATACTGCCCGCAGTGGGTCGAAACGGCGGAACCTATCTGGCCGCAGTGATGAGTCTTTTGATCGGGCTGTATGTATTGGAACGAGGTAAACGTGCTGACTCTAGCGGGCAAACATTGGGTGGCATAACACCATCGTTTCAAAATCAAATCGCTCTGCAAGTTACGCCGGTAGTAACTGCAAAGCAAGGTGCGGTTGCGCTTTTCATACTGTTTCTTGGTGGAGCGGTGACGCTCGGCCTTGAGGTCAATTCGATGCATTTGTTGGCAGCCGTAGCGGGTAACAGCGTCTATGCTTTTGCCCTGATGCTTGCCACGTTCCTTGCAGGGTTAGGATTGGGCTCGCATGTAGGCGAACGATTGATGGCGCATTTCCCGCGTTTAACCATTGTTTCGTGGGCCCAATTTGGGGTTGCATTTGCGATTGCGGTGACCGCTCACATGTGGGACGACATTCCTTCGTACTTTTCCAGTTTTGGCATATACCCAGTTCGTTTGTCATTCAGCGCACGTGAAATGATTCGAGCGATGGTTTGCACTGTCGCCATGCTACCGCCAGCCTTTTTCATTGGCATGAGCTATCCATCAGCAATGGGGCTGGCGTCTGATTGGCTGTCTCCAAAAGGGGGAGCCAAAGGTCTTGGTCTGGCCAGTGGCTTGAACACGCTTGGGAATATATTGGGTGTTTTGATCATCGGTTTTTGGTTGCTGCCAGAGTTTGGATCGAGAAATAGCGCCCTGGTTTTGGCATTGGTTTCAATGGTGCTGGGCATATTGGCCTTGCTCGTGAGTCGTGAAGCTTCGCTTCTCAAGCAATGGCCGCGTTTTGGGCAGTCTTTGAAATGGGGCCCCGCGGTAGTCGCAGCGGCAGTTCTGATGTTGTTTCCGAAGGACTGGAGTTACGATGACCTGTCCAAAGGTGGGAACGTCTATTTTTCAGCCCAAAACTGGGGCAAAGTTATTGACCATGCCGAAAGTGTTGAGGGTGGCGTGACTTCGGTGGCTAAAAATGAAAATGGCGTGATAACTTTGCTAACCAACGGCAAGTTTCAAGGTAACGATTCCAAAGGCGGAGAAATGATCGCGCAGGAATCTTTTGCCTTATTCCCTTTGCTGCACACGCCTAAACGTGACTCGGCTTTGGTTATTGGGTATGGCACTGGCATGACTACCCGTGTTTTGAACGACTATGACTTCAAACGGGTTGATGTGGCCGAACTTTCCAAAGACATCGTCACTATGGCCAATCGATATTTTGATGATATCAATCAAGGTGTGATGAAAAAACCTGGCGTACAAATGCACTATACGGATGGTCGGAATTACCTTCTTACCCAATCGCAGCAATTCGACCTCATTAGTATTGAAATTACGAGTATTTGGTTTGCTGGCGCTGCGAATCTGTACAACCGAGATTTTTATGCTTTGGCCAAAAAGCGGTTGACTGAAGATGGAGTTTTGCAGCAGTGGGTTCAGTTACACCATATGTCGCAAATTGATTTGGCCTACGTGATTGGTTCCGTCAGGTCGGAATTCAGGTATGTTTGGCTTTATGTTCGGGGTGGGCAGGGAATCATTATTGCTTCCAATAATCCTAAGTCTTTGAAACTACCCGGCGCTACATTACTTAAAGCTGGAAACCACAAACCGCAGGATGGTCATCAACCTGAGCAACTGGCGCAACATCTCATGCTGTCGCCTGCAGGTATTGATCGTTTCATATCCAGTCTTGATCCGACAATGAGCCAATTGGTCTCGACTGACGTCAACCTTTATTTGGAGCACTCGACACCCAAAGGCAATGCACTGGGCGATGTTGTGCAGCAAAACTTGAATTTGCTTGCTGGGTTTGAACCTGTGAAATCGACTTCGGCAGAAGCAGCAGCGCAATCGCGGTGATGTAGGTAACTTGACTGAGGTGCTTTTGAATTGACGCGCCCACATTGGGTTTTGATTCTGGGTTGTTTGACGCTCCCTTGGCTCAACCCCTTCGCACCAGGCCCGCGGCCGGCTGCGGGGCCGTTGATGATCTCTTGGGTTTGCGCGTTTGTCACCGCTTTGATTTTGTCGTGGCGCGCAGAGCGGGGGCCCAGTGGGTTTGTGGCGCCTCGGTTGGCGCTCTGGCCCTGGCTTATCGCCGCCTTAGTCAGTTGTGCCATTGCGCTGATTCAATTTTTCGGTGTCAGCAGCCACTTTCAGCCTTTGGTCAATGTGACTTTGCTGGGGGAGGCATTTGCCAACTTGCGGCAGCGCAATCAATTTGCAACACTGACCAATATGGGGCTGTTGGCGTTGGTTTTTTGGGCGAAAAGTCGCGCTCAGGTGCCAAACACTCATGGGCCATCGACCGCGACAGCAACGACAGCGACGACGATGGGCGCTACTTTTGACCTGCGTCAGGTTGGGGTTTGCCTGGCGGCGGCGCTGCTTGGGATCGGGAATGCGGCGTCGTCGTCCAGGACGGGGCTGGTGCAAATTCTGATGGTGGCGCTTTTGGCGATGTGGTGGAACTGGCGGGGCGTGGGAAAAGGCTTGGGTTGGGCGCGATACGTGAAAAACGGGCGAACTGAGCCGGTTGATTCAACCCAAAAAATCGGACAAATCGGACAAATCGGACAAATCGGGCAAATCGGACAAATTGAGCAAAGCGACCAGGCAAGCCAGGCAAGCCAAGCAGGCCAAATCGTTCAAGAAAGCCAATTTGGTCAAGCTGCGCAGGCCATTCAAGGCCGCAATGTGGCGTTAATCGCAGTGATCGCCTATGGCTTGGCGTCGTTGTTGCTGCCCGTCTTGATTGGCCGCGAGTTCGGCAGTGGTGGCATTTTGAGCCGTTTGAATGATGGTGGGCTGGCTTGCGGCAGTCGTTTGACCTTGTGGAGCAACGTGATTCACCTGATTGGCCTCAAGCCTTGGCTGGGCTGGGGCTGGGGCGAGCTGGATTTTGCGCATTTCATCACCCTGTACCCCAGTGCTGCGGGCGAGCTGGAGGCACCTGCGGCGCGATTTTGCGAGATTTTGGACAATGCGCACAATTTGCCACTGCATTTGGCGGTTGAATTGGGAATTCCGTTGGCTGTGGCTTTTTGCGGGACGGTGATTTGGCTGATTTGGCGCGGGCGACCCTGGCGCGAGCAAGACGCCGCCCGCCAAATGGCTTGGGGCGTTTTGGCGGTGATTGGTTTGCACAGCCTGCTGGAGTACCCGCTTTGGTACGGGCCCTTTCAAATGGCGGTGGGGCTTTGTGTCTGGATTTTGGCCACGACCCCGGCAAAAGGACTGCAAAGTCGAAATGCGCTGGGCGATTTGACTGCCGGACTGAGCGATGCGGAAACCGACGCGACAACCTTCGCCCCAACTGCCCAAAAAGCGCAAAAATACAGAAATGCGCCAAAAACGGCAAAATTTACCACAAATGTGGTAAAAAATGGCATTTCAGACCATTCGCACCTGAATTATGAACAAAATAGCCATCTAGCTCTCGTATTAATTAGGTTTATTGCTATAATTAGTATAGCATTTTTGGCCTACGCAGCCTGGGACTATCACCGCATCAGCCAGATTTATTTGCCGGTTGACCAGCGCGATCAGGCTTACCGTGGCGACACACTGGCCAAAATTCAGCCATCGCGCCTTTTCAAAAACCAGGTGGCCTTTGCCGAGCTAACCACCACCACACTCAACCCGCAAAACGCGGCTTATTTGAACGCCCTGGCCCGTGATTTGCTGCATTTCTCACCCGAATCTCGGGTGGCAGAAAAGCTGATTGAAAGCAGCGTGATGCTTGGGCAAGATGACGAAGCCCTGTTTTACCTGGTGCGTTACCGGGCGGCGTTTCCTGCGGAGCATGCGATCTGGGCCAAGGCGGCGCATTAACCCTTGATATCAGGCTTTCGCACCCGCCACAAAGCTGCCCGACTTACCGCCGTGCTTCTCCAGCAGCTTCACGTCGTTCATTGCCATGCCGCGGTCGACGGCTTTGCACATGTCATAAATGGTGAGCAAGGCAACCTGAACGGCGGTGAGCGCTTCCATCTCAACGCCGGTTTGGCCCACCGTTTCGACCGTGGCAGTGCAGTAAATGGCACTTTTTTCTGTTTCGTTGCCCTTTAGTACCGAAAAATCCAGCGCCACCCGGGTCAGCGCCAAGGGGTGACACAGGGGAATCAAGTCGCTGGTTTTTTTGGCAGCTTGTATGCCAGCAATGCGCGCAATGCCCAACACGTCGCCTTTTTTGGCCGTGCCGCCTTCAATAATGGCCAAAGTGGCGGGCAGCATGTCAATGCGCCCGCCGGCCGTGGCTTTGCGGTGCGTGCTGGCTTTGGCCGCCACGTCCACCATGTGGGCCTGGCCCTGGGCGTCAAAGTGGGTCAAATTGGCTGAAGCTTCGCTTGCAGCGGCGGTTGTCATGGCGTTTGAACTCATGGTACAAACTTTACCTCAAGCTTACCTGGCTTTACCGTGATCAAGGCGGGCTTGGGCCGAACCTGCATTAACCTTTGCGCAACTGACCATCATGTTTTCTAGCGAAACCTCTTTTTGGCGCGACCGGCTTCAAGCCAGTGGCATTCACCTGCTTTTGAGCCTGGCCATTGCCGCTTTGGCGGCTTTGCTGGTGTTTGGCATTTGGTACCCGTACCCGTACCGTGAAATTTCGGGCGGGCGCGAGCTGTTTTTGCTGGTTGTCTCGGTCGATGTGATTTTGGGACCGCTGATCACTTTGGCAATTTTCAACCGAAAAAAGCCCTGGAAAGTGCTGCGCCGTGACCTGGCAGTGGTCGCCCTGCTGCAATTAGGTGCCTTGGGCTATGGGTTGTGGACGGTTTTTGTCGCGCGCCCGGTGCACATGGTTTTTGAGAAAGACCGCCTTCGGGTTGTCCACGCCATCGAGGTTCCATTGAACTTGCTGCCCAAAACTGCGCCTAACGTCACGGCAATGCCTATTTTTGGTCCCACGCGGCTGTCATTGCGCGGGTTTGTCGACAACAAGGAAAAAACTGAAGTGATGTTTGCTGAAGTTGAAGGCCTTCCCTGGGGTGTTCGGCCCGACTTTTGGCAGCCTTACGAGGCCGATATTCCGGCTATTTTGAAGGCAGCCAAACCCGTGAGCGGCCCCAACGGCCTTAAAACCAAATTTGCCAGCCGCGCGGCCGACATTGACAAAGTGCTTGCCAGCACCGCACGCCCGCCAGCCACCCTGCTGTATTTGCCCGTTTTGTCGCGCAGCCTTGCCTGGACTGCATTTTTAGACCCCGTCACGGCCGATATCGTGGCCTACATGCCTTTGGACTCATTTTGAATGTTGATTTGATTCGGAGATTCTGGTTTTTGGCCGGGGCAGGCATTGGCCTGGTATTGGCCGCCAACCCCGCCTTGGCGCAAAGCGGCAAAACACCGCCTGCCACGGGGCAATCCGCCGGGCTGCCCAATCTGGGCGATGGCAGCGAAATGACCAGCAGCGCCGAACGCCGCCTGGGCGACCGCATCGTGCGGGAGCTTTACCGCGACCCCGATTACATTGACGACCCGGTGTTGTTCGAGTACGTGCAGGCGATTTGGCAGCCCCTGCTGGCCGCCGCCCGTCTGCGGGGTGACCTGCCGCCTGAGCTGGACGAGCGCTTTGCTTGGGAAGTGCTGATGGGGCGCGACCGCACGATCAACGCCTTTGCGCTACCCGGCGGTTATTTTGGCCTGCATTTGGGGCTGATGGCCGCCGTGGGCAGCCGTGATGAACTGGCGTCGGTAATGGGGCACGAGCTGAGCCACGTGACCCAACGGCACATTTCGCGCTTGATTTCCAAGCAAAACTCAACCTCGCCCTGGTTGGTGGGGGCCATGATTTTGGGGGTTTTGGCCGCCAGCAAAAGCCAGGATGCGGCCAATGCGCTGGTCACGGGCAGCCAGGCCGTGGCGGCCCAAACCCAGCTCAATTTCTCGCGCGATATGGAACGTGAAGCGGATCGCGTGGGGTTTGGCGTGATGACGCAAGCCGGGTTTGACGGCCAGGGCTTTGTCTCGATGTTCGACAAGCTGCAGCAGGCGTCGCGCCTGAACGACCGGGGCAATTTTCCGTACCTGCGTGGGCACCCACTGACCACCGAGCGCATTGCCGACATGCAAGCCCGCGTGCGGGGCACAGGCGGCGCAGTAGGGACGGGGCCGGGCGGCGGCGCAACCCCCATCCGCCCTGGGGCCATGGAAGACGCCTTGATTTCAGCTCGCGCCCGCGTCTTGTCCAACCCCGGGGTGGACGCTTTGCATGCCTGGGGTGCGCTGGTGGCAGACGCCAACTTTGCCACCAAACCCAAAGTGCGACAGGCCGCAGAGCTTTACGGCGCCAGCCTGGCCGCCCTGAAACTGCGCGATCTTGGCGCCGCGACCAAGCTGTTGGCCAATTTGCAAGACGCTGTTCGCGCTGATGCGCCTGCCGCCCGCCTGGCGAGTTTGCTGGCTGCAGAACTGGCGCTGGCCGCAGGCAATCCGCCACAGGCCCAAGCTCTACTGGCTGACCAACCCGGTGCGACCGCCTCCGCCCACCGCCCCGAAGTGGTGATGCTGGCGCAAGCCCACATCGCACAAGGGCGGCCCCAGGCGGCAACGCAAGGATTGCAAACTTGGCTGGCCAACCACCCGCGTGATGCGTTGGCCTGGCAACTGCTGTCGGCTGCCTACGCAGAGCAAGGCCAAACCCTGCGGGCCATTCGGGCAGACGCGGAAAGCCGGGTGGCAGTTCTGGATTACGCGCCCGCGAGTGAGCGTTTGAAAGCCGGGCAACTGCTCGCACGCGAGATGGCCAGCAAAGGCACGGCGGACCACATCGAGGCGTCCATCATCGACACCCGCGCCCGCGAGGTGGCTCTGCAGTTAAGAGAATTTCTTAGAGAACAGGCCGTTGAGCGCTGATTCAATGATGATGCCCATCAGCGAGTAGATGAGCGAGCCAATCAAGGCCGCCATGAAGCCGTTGACCTGAAAGCCGCTCAACACACCAGAGGCTGCCCAGAACATCAGCGCGTTGATGACGAACATGAACAGCCCCAGCGTGATCAGCGTGACCGGCAGGGTCAACACCACCAAAATGGGTTTCAAAATGGTGTTGAACAAGCCAATCACAAAGGCCGCAATCAAAGCCTGAGTGAAGCTTGTGACCACCACGCCGTTGTACAAATGTGCCACCGCAAGCAAGGCGGCCGCGCTCAGTAACCATTTGAGGATGAGTTTCATGAGCGCGAGAATACCACTATGCGGTTTTGCGCCTATTCGGACGCCAGCGCCATCAAGGCCCCCACACCCGCCACCGCGCCGGGCGCAGCCCAGCGGCTTCGGTGGCTGACGGGCTGGCTTTGGGTCACCGGTTCCAAGTCTTGGCCGAAGCGCGGGCAACGCGCGTCTAGCACCCGGGCCACACCGTGTTGGGCATGCAACTGGTCGGTGAAAACCGCCAAGCGACCGGTCGCCACAACCCGCACCACAGAGTCGCCTGGCTCATTGAAGGCACAGGATAGGCTGGCAAACAAGTCGTCACTCCATTTAGCGCGCCATTTTTGGCGTGCCGTGTGGCTGACCCACTTGCTCACGTGTTGCGTGAGCCGGGGCGGGCAGGCCACCAGGATCCAGGTGGTGGCTGTTCCTGCGCTTCGCAGTTTGGCGTCGCCGTTCTTCATGGGTGCCAGCTGTTGCAGGGCGTGGCTTGCGTCGTCCACATAGACGATGATTTTGTCCATGGTGCATTCCTTTTAGGTTGTTAGCGTTGCGGAAAAGAAAACAAAAAACAAAAAACAGATAACAGAGAGCGGGGTACAGAAACTGGAGAGTTGGCGCTTGAAGTCAGGGCTGGCTAAGGTTGCGCCGTCATTGGACTGGACGCTTCGCTGCGCCGGTTCGACAAATGCCCTAACAACAACACGCCCGCTACCGCGACCGCGTAGGTGCCCCAACGCGCTGCCGCGTGCAGTATTTCGGGTGGGTCAAAAACCGGGTCCAGCCAGGGCTCGCTGATGATCATCTTGGCCGCAGTGAAGGCCAAAACAGCAGCGCCCAGTTTGATGATGATGGGAAAACGTTCGACCAGTTTGAGCACCACTGAGCTGCCCAAAACCACAATCGGCACGCTGACCAGCAGACCAATAATCACCAAATCCATGGCGCCGTGGGCCGCACCAGCCACACCCAGTACGTTGTCCACGCCCATGAGTGCGTCGGCCACCACGATGGTTTTCATGGCACCCCAAAAGGTGGTGGCCGCCGGGTTGCCGTGGTCGCCCTGCCCGGCATCGTCAGCCAGCAGTTTGTAAGCAACCCACAAAAGGCCCAGGCCGCCCACAAGCATGAGCCCGGGGATTTGGAGCAGCCACACCACGCCCAGCGTCATGACGGAGCGCACGCCAATCGCTCCCACCGTGCCCCAAATAATGGCTTTTCGTTTTAGTTTGTCGGGTAGGTGGCGCGCGGCGAGTGCAATCACAATGGCGTTGTCGCCAGCCAGTACCAAGTCTATAAGAATGATGGCGAGCAGCGCCGACCACCAGGGGGCAGACATGAGTTCCATGACAGTTCTTTCGAGTCGTTTCGATCAACAACCCGCAGCGAACCGGCCAAAACAGATCCAGGGGACTCAAAAAGTCGCCCGAAACGCCTCAACTGGACCCACTACAGGCACCAATCGAAGGTCTGGCTCGACATGAAATCATGCGATATGTGCCCAACAAGCCGGAAGCTATGAATGTTTGCATTGCTTCGTAATGACGACTTGTTGATGCTCTTTGCTGCAATCGCCCCGTGTGATAGTTCACATCAATGGCAACCTCCCTGTGCGACAAAAAGCGGGAGCTACTCCCCTTCGTGAACAAATTTAACCACCAAAGCCCTATTCCATTCAAGTGTTGAGGGCATTGAGGGATGCAAGCCTTGGCCCGTGGAATGGCAACCGCCTTGGCAACTGGGTTGGCAGCTGGGTTGCCATCTGCGGGCTATCATTCCCCTGCCTTGCAGTTTCGCAACGGTCAGTCTGTAATCAATCCCCTCATCGGCATTTCTCATGGCAGGCATTCACATCACCGACATTGAATCGGCCATTAACTTTTGGCGCGATAAGTTGCCTTCGCCCGACGGGTTTTCATTGGCAGCGCCCACCCGAGCCTTGGCCGAGGTGTATGCGCAAATGGTGTTCTACCATGAGGTCGAGGCCGACGAATTCAGCTTTCCCAAAGCCGCCTATGCCGCGTGGCTGGCCTGGTACGAGTCCACGCCCGACACGCCTTGCATTGCCATTTGCTCAACCAGCCAGGGCGACGAAACTTGCAAAGGCTGTGGCCGCAGTTTTGCCGAAGTGCAGCATTGGGTCGATTTTCGACCCGCCGAGAAACGCCAAACTTGGCGCCGCATCACCATGGAAGGCACGTCGTGGCGGTTTAACAAGTACGCGGAGCGGGCGGCTGAGGCGCGGGCGGCGAAGACCAAGGCGGGGTGACACAGGGGCTTGAGCAAATTTCTGTCTTGAGCAGGTTTTGTCAATAAGCCGTCCAAAAGGGGCTTGCCAAACGGGCGTTTCGAATGGGCGTTCCAAGCGGGTGGGCGAGCCGACGACACCGGGGTGGGTAGCTACGCGAATGTCCCCCGGCCTTCGGCCTCCTCCTTGATTTCGCTTCGCCACCCACCCCAATGTCATCGGCAATCAGCGCGCGGGGTTGGTTTTTGGATTTCCGAGTCCAAAGCCTAAACCCCAAAACCCAAGCTCGTAGGATCGGGTCGGCGTGGCGCTCAGCGCAGCGGCATCAAGGAGGAGGCCGCAGGCCGGGGGACAGCCGCGAAGCTGAGTGCCACGTCGGCCCGATCCCGCCCACGGACGCAACCGGAGTGGGTAAATTTGAACTCGCTCAACCTCACTCAACCTCGCTAAAGGGTTGCAGCCCAACGCCGACCTGATTCCGACCGAGGTCAGGGCAGCGAAAGCGACCTCACTTCCAGTGAATCGGCTCAATATCCACCGTGGTGCTGCCATCCCCCAGCATCAGCACACCTTCTTGCACGGTCGCCTGCAACTGCATGCTGCGCTGCGCCATCGGGATAAGGGCCAGCGACGCGGCGGTGGGCACCCTGAACACGCTCAAGTTTTTGGGGCGGGCCAGCTTGGCTTCCATGGTGCGCCACCAGACTTCGGCGGCGTGGTTGAAGCAGTACAGCACCACTTCATCGGCGCGGCCTGTGGCTTTGAGCAGGGGCTTGTCTTCAGGCTGGCCGACTTCGATCCACAGCCGGGTCAGGCCCGTGTAGTCGCGCAGCCAGGCGTCGGGCTCATTCGGGTCGGACAGGCCTGCGCCAAAACTTAGCGTGCCGTCACCTCCGCACACGGTTTGCAGCTTGTGTGCCTGCAAGGCCAGTGCGACCAGGCGAATCATCATGCGTTCATCGGTTTCGCTAGGGTGGCGCGCCAGCGTCAGGGCGTGGTCGGCGTAGTAATTGTGGTCAATGTCCGCAATTTGCAGGCTGGCTTTGAAGATGGTGGATTTGATGGCCATGGCGTGAGGTACTGTTGTTTTTATGCTATAAAATATATAGCAAACTATGACCATTATACGAGAGCTAGAGGCTGATTTGACTCATATTTTGAGTGAATTTGATAAAAAAGAACCTGCAGGTTCTTTTTTGTAGATTTTGCCGTAGAAGAAAGGTTTTCACGAAGGGCCGCCCCAAAGGAAAATGCGGCCCCCTTGGGGGGCAGGAAGCCACACGCAGTGGCGCCCGTGGGGGCAAATACAACTACACCCGACGTGCCAATATTTCAGCCATCCCCGTGTAACTGCCGGGCGTCATGGCCAGCAGGCGCTGTTTGTCCGCCTCTGGAATGGCCAGGTCAGCGATGAAGCCTTGCATCAACTCGCGGGTCATGGGGGCACCCCGGGTGAAGGTTTTGAGCTGTTCATACGGCTCGTGCAGGCCAAATCGGCGCATGACAGTTTGAATCGGCTCGGCCAGCACTTCCCACGATGCGTCCAGATCGGCCGCGATAGCGGGCTCGTTGATTTCGAGCTTGCCAAGGCCCGTGTTCAGCGACTGGTAAGCCAGCACGGCATAGCCCAGCGCCACGCCCATGTTGCGCAGCACGGTGCTGTCGGTCAGGTCGCGTTGGAAGCGCGAGATGGGCAATTTCTCGCTCAAATGGCGCAACAGTGCATTGGCCAGGCCCAGGTTGCCCTCGGCGTTCTCAAAATCAATCGGGTTGACCTTGTGCGGCATGGTGCTGGAGCCCACTTCGCCCGCCTTCAGCCGCTGCTTGAAGTACCCCAGGCTCACATAGCCCCACACGTCGCGCGACCAGTCGATCAAAATGGTGTTGGTGCGGGCCACCGCGTCAAACAGCTCGGCCATGTAGTCGTGCGGCTCAATTTGAATGCTGTAGGGTTGAAACGTCAGGCCCAGGCCCAGCGGCTCGGGGGTTTCAATGACTTTGCGGCTAAACGCCTCCCAGTCAAAATCGGGCCAAGCTGACAAGTGCGCGTTGTAATTGCCCACGGCACCGTTCATTTTGGCCATCAGCGCAATGCCAGCAATTTTGGCGCGTGCCGTTTGCAGCCGGACTACGACGTTGGCGATTTCTTTGCCCACGGTGGTGGGGCTGGCGGTTTGGCCGTGGGTTCGGCTCAGCATGGGCACGGCGGCAAACTGGGCTGCCATGGTGCGCAGTTTGTCAATCACGGCGTCCAGCGCAGGCAGCAACACCGTGTCGCGCGCGCCTTTAAGTTGCAAGGCATGGCTGGTGTTGTTGATGTCTTCGCTGGTGCAGGCAAAGTGCACAAATTCTGCGGCCTTAAGCAGCTCGGGGCGGGCCTCAAACTTGGACTTGATCCAGTATTCGACTGCCTTCACGTCATGGTTGGTGACTTTTTCGATTTCTTTGATCGCTGCGCCATCGCTTTCTGAAAAGTTTCTGACCAGTCCCAGTAAGTAAGTGCGTGCTCCGGCTGAAAGCGCCTTAAATTCAGAAAACCCCGCATCGCTGAGGGCAATGAACCATGCAATTTCGACCTGCACGCGGCGCTGCATGTAGCCCTGCTCGCTCATTAAAGGGCGTAGGCTGGCGAGTTTGGCGGCGTAACGGCCATCCAAGGGAGACAGGGCAGAAATAGTAGATAGGCGCATGGCGCTAATTGTAGACAAACCGTCGCGTTCAGCGCTACCGCGTCGCCTGCTCAGGGCCCACTGCGCGGAACTTTAACGGGCATTGCGTCACATCGATTTTGTCGCCAATTGCCGTCAATTGACACTCCGATGACGTCTAAGTGGCAGGCTTATGGGCCATGGTCGCTAGAATGCGCCCATAACCACAAGCATCCTGACCCATGAAACTAATCGGCGCCATCACCAGTCCTTACGTTCGCAAAGTGCGGGTCGTCATGGCTGAAAAGAAACTTGACTACAGCTTTGCCGCTGAAAACGTCTGGGCCGCTGACACCACCATCACCGAATCCAACCCGCTGGGCAAAGTGCCCTGCCTGATCATGGAAGGCGGCGAAGCGCTGTTTGACTCGCGCGTGATTGTGGAATACCTCGACACCCTGTCGCCCGTGGGCAAGCTCATTCCGTCAGTCGGGCGCGAGCGCGCTGAGGTCAAAACTTGGGAAGCCCTGGCTGACGGCCTGCTGGACGCCGCCATTCTGGCCCGCCTGGAAGCCACCTGGGACGGCCGCACCAAAGCGCAGCGCAGCCAAGCCTGGATTGACCGCCAAATGGGCAAAATTGACGCCAGCCTGAAAGCCATGAGCAAAGGCTTGGCTGAAAAGCCGTTTTGCGCGGGCATTCATTTAAGCTTGGCCGACATTGCCGTCGGTTGCGCCCTGGGCTACCTTGATTTTCGATTTCCAGACATTGACTGGCGCGGGCCAAACGCCAATTTGGCCAAATTGCAAGAAAAGCTGGTGCTGCGGCCCAGCTTTGCGGATACTCAGCCCAGCTAAGCTGACCTCGGCGCGACGGATCTTCTGAAAAGCAGGGCAAAAGCCATCCTTATTGTCAAAAGGGTTTCACATTCAGGTTTTAGAATGAAATTGGCTTTTTAAGGAAATGCCTTCATGCTCTACCCAGAACTCTTCAAGCAACTCGAATCAGTCCGTTGGGATATGGCCAAAGATATCCCATGGGACTCTTTTGATGCGAGCCGTTTGACTGACGAGCAGGCCAAAACCATCAAAATGAACGCCATCACCGAGTGGGCCGCCTTGCCCGCCACGGAAATGTTTTTGCGTGACAACCGCCACGACAGCGACTTTTGCGCCTTCATGTCGGTCTGGTTTTTTGAAGAACAAAAGCACTCGCTGGTGCTGATGGAATATCTAAAGCGCTTTCGCCCCGACCTGGCCCCGACTGAGGCCGAACTGCACAACGTGCGCTTTGAGTTCGACCCCGCACCCGCGCTAGAGACCCTGATGATGCATTTTTGCGGCGAAATTCGCCTCAACCATTGGTACCGCCGGGCCAGCCAGTGGCACACCGAACCCGTCATCAAAAGCATCTACACCCGTTTGAGCCAGGACGAAGCCCGCCACGGCGGCTGCTACTTGAAGTACATGAAGCGGGCGATCGGCAATTTTGGCCTTGAGGCCAAAACCGCCTTTGCCAAGGTCGGCGTGCTGATGGCCAGCTCGCGGCGCACCGCGCAAGCCCTGCACCCGACCAATTTGCACGTCAACAAAACGCTGTTTCCGCAAGACACCATTCAAAGCCGCGTGCCCAACCCCGAGTGGCTGGAGCATTGGCTGGACACCCAAATCAAGTTTGACGCGACGTGGGAGACCAAAGTGGTGGACCGCATTTTGCACAACATGAGCCTGCTGTTGCACCGCAGCTTTTTGACTGTGCAAGACCTGAACAAGTACCGCAAGGAATTGGCCCGCGAGCTGTTGGCTGCACAAGCACCTGTTGACAACGCGCCTGAAGCCGTTTTGGCCTGACAGCCACCCCATGCTGGTCTGTTGGCCTGCTAGCATGCGGGCATGAGCCCACGCCACCCTGACCCATCGCCCGCCGCGCCATCGACCTTGGCCACCAAGTTGGTCAGTCGTGACAATGCCAAAGCCCAGCTTGCCCAACTGCCGCGCCCGCTGGTCTTCACCAACGGCGTTTTTGACGTTTTGCACCGCGGTCACGTGGTTTACCTGGAGCAAGCCCGCAGTTTGGGCGGCAGCCTGATCGTCGCGCTGAACACCGACGCCTCCGCCCGCCGTTTGGGCAAAGGCCCAGAGCGCCCCCTGAACAACGAAATGGACCGCGCCGCGGTCATCGCCGCCCTTGAATCCGTCAGCATGGTCACCTGGTTTGACGAGGACACCCCCATCGAGCTGATTGCCGAGCTGCAACCCGACCTGCTAGTCAAAGGCGGCGACTACGACATGAGCAAGCTGGCCGAAACCAAAGTGGTTGAAGCCTATGGCGGGCGGGCACTGGCCATTTCGTTTGTGACGGGGTATTCGACGACGGCCTTGGTGGATCGAATTCGGGCAGGGTCTTGAGCTGCCTTGCAATTTACTGTCGAAAAACTTTACAACCTGCTGAATCTCAGTTTTAAAAGTCGAAAACTAATAGTGATCAGCATTAAATTATTTATTAAAATCAACTACTTGTGAAGTTAGTATTTACCTGGTGCGAATCTTGCTTTAAATTTAAAGATTCAAACTTTTGGCATCGATTTCCGAATGCCAAACAAGTTGCCTAATTTAGGAAATTAAGATGAACTCGAAGTCTAAATTGAGTTTTACCAAAACGCTGACCTGTTTGGCGCTTTTGGTGGGTATGTCCACTGCAACAATGGCAGACCCTATCACAGGGCTTTTTGCCACTGGTGTGGACGGCGCAGGCGTTGCTCTGGTGGGGGGCAATGGTGTGGCTGACTCGCACTACAAGATTCAAAGCTCAACCATTGGCGGCGTAGCCACGGGCGTTGCCGCGCAGACTTACAAGCACCCAGCCTATCTTGCCGAATCCAGCACTTTTCGTTGGATCTCTCATTCCGTGGATGGGTCACCCGGTAACGGATTCACCACGTTTCGTACGTCGTTTGATTTGACCGGTTTGGATGCGACCACCGCGTTTATATCGGGTCTGGCCGCGTCTGACAATCTTGGCGACATTTTTCTGAACGGTGTTGATGTTGGAAATCTTGGCTCCTTCACTAACCTGGGTTCATTCTCAATTGCGACCGGATTTGTGTCTGGCATCAATACACTTGACTTTGTGGTTCAAGACCTAGGCCCACCGCTGGCTTTGCTGGTGGCTGAAATTTCAGGCACCGCACGTGCGAGCACCGGTGGTGGCGATGTTCCAGAGCCAGCGTCTGTGGCACTTTTGGGTCTTGGACTATTGGCACTTGCTGCCAGCCGTAAAAAGGCGAAGCAAGCCTGAGCAAAATTTAAGAGCTTGAATTGGGCGTCTATAAGCGCCCAATCACACAAGGGCGGCAAACTGTTTCAACAGTTGGCCGCTTTTTTATTTTCGGTAAGTTATTTACTCTGACTTGCTTGCTTACCCTGAGTGGCTACCAGAGGGTAAGGTCATCGAGGCCGACTTGCCCCGCAGCTTGGCCGTCATCCGCTTGATGAAATGCTCAATGTCGTCAATGTAGGTGAAGACGGCGGGCCCTCTAGCAAGCCTAGCACCGTGGAGGTGATTAAACCGCCCAGCTCGGCCACGGTTCACAGCCGAATTTTGCAACTGCAGCGTTGACAAAATCTCAAATGAGATACACATTAGTGGTCAACAAAGGAAGTTCCACTGTGACCGCTCAAACCTCCATGCTCCACATTCGGGTGGACGATGACATCAAAGATCAAGCAACGCAGGCACTGACGGCCATGGGCCTGTCTGTGTCCGATGCCGTGCGCCTGTTCCTGCGCCGCGTGGTGGTTGAGCAGGCGTTCCCCCTTGAGCTCAAGGTGCCAAACGCCGAGACACTCGCCGCCATGGAAGAGTCGCGCGCCATGATGGCCAAACGCCGCGCCCGTTTTGCGACTGCCAGCGAATTGTTTGCCGACCTTGAAAAAAACAGCGGCCAAAACAGCGGCCAGTAAGCGCGCTGTGCTGCCACGGGCGGCCGACTATGCCAAAGTGTTTATGAAAGACTGGCAGCGCCTGTCGCAATCCGGGCGTTTTGACTTGGTGCGGCTCAAAGAGGTGATTGTGCTGCTAATCGCCAATGACCAGCCCTTCGGCTCCGAGTGGCTGGATCACCCCTTGAAAGGCGACTGGGCCGACCACCGGGAATGCCATATCGGCGGCGATTTCTTGTTTATTTATCAGGTGGAAGGCAACTTGATCAACTTTGTGCGGGCGGGTACGCATTCAGAGCTTTTCAGCGGCTGATGGACTTTTGTATCAAGCCGCCTTGAGATACATGTCGATGTGCATCGACGCAAAGGGGCACACGACCCCCGCGCCCTCCGTGCGTTCCACCAGGCCAAGGTCAGCAAGAATTACCACGTCTTCATGCACGCGCTTTACATCGCGGTTCACAGCGCGTGCGAGTTCCCGCACCGAAAGCTCCCCTTTGCCCTGCGCCGCCCGCACAATCTCCCAGCGCTTTTCAGTGAGTTGGCCGAAAAAGTGGCCAGGGCTCTCAAAGTTCAGCACTTCGCCTTGGTAAGATTTTGCAGTAGCCGCTTTGCCAGCAGCGCGAAGCCCGCCGCGCCAATCGGGCTGCATGGTGATGGTCAGGTATCTTTCAGTCATGGTGTTCTCCTTGCGGCCACTGCGGCGATGCGCACGCCATTCAACGAATACGCGGCTCGATATTTGTAGCCGTGCTCAGTTGCGCCTGCATGTTGGCTATTATGCCAACGTGATGAGAACGTTGTCTAGTCTGCCGACTATGGCGTCAGGAGTAAATGATCTGCCCGGTTTAAGAGAAGGGATGCAAGACACCCCCATAAGCCGGGCCCGCTAAGTGCAAGAGAACTTCAGGCCCAACGGGCAGCCGCAATGGCGATTTGCCGGGCCACGTGAGCATGGCCGTAGTAGGACCGAATTCAAAAACCAGAACCATTGAAACCGGCCTGTCAGACCGCAGCACCAATATGGATCTGTTCGCGCGAGCTTTGCTCACGCTGTTCGATGAAGCGCTGCATTGACTCGCGCGGGGTCAATTTCCTTTAAATACCAGCATCAAATTGTTGGCGGGCATTTCGATTGGCTCTTTCAGCTCCAACCCTGCTAGCCTGGCTTGTGCCACCACATCCTCCAGCGCTCGAATTCCCCAGGCGGGGTTGCGCGCGCGCAGGCTCTGGTCAAAGGCCAGGTTGCCGGGTGACGCGGGCAAGTCGTGCTCCAGATAGGGGCCGTAGGTAACCAGTACACCGTGTTCAGCCAGATGCCGCGCTGCACCCTGCATCAGCCCGGCGCAGGCGGTCCAGGGCGCGATGTGCAGCATGTTGGCGCAGTAGATCAGGTCGAAAGCCTTGCCAAAATCATTTTCAGATGTGAGGTGGGGGTGCGCTGGAGCAAACGGCCAAATGGCGGCCATCACGTCCAGCAACGCAGGTGGCGAAACGTTGCTCACACCAGCTTCCGAGCACCACGCCTGTATGGATTCAAACTCGTCGTTCGCCATGTCACTGGGTTGCCATTGCCAGCCGGGCAAGTGCTGGGCGAAGTGGGCGATGTGTTGGCCGCTGCCACTGGCGATCTCCAGCGCACGGCCTTCGGGTGGCAACAAGCGCAGCAGCGCGTTCAGAATCGGCTGGCGATTGCGTTCACAGGCGGCGCTGAATTGCTTCAAGGTAGCCACCGTCCCCTGCGCGAGCTGACCCAGATGCCACCCACAATCAGCCCAAAGGCCAGCGCGTGGTAAGGCTTGGGCAATTCACCCAAAAACGCGGCTGACAACACGGCGGCTAGCAAGGGTGTGAGGTTGGTGAAAGACAAGGTCTTGGCGCGGCGCACGCGATCAATTACTCCACCGAAGACGTTGCCGAAGGTGAGAGTGAGACCACCGGCGGGCTGATTTTTTTACCGCGCAGGCGGTTGAAGATGCGACCCATCAAATGCTGTGCATCATCCACCAGCGTGTACACCGCTGGAATGACCAACAAGCTCAGTATGGTAGACGTCATCAAACCCCCAATCACTGCCACGCCCATGGGTGCGCGAAAGCTGCCATCAGAAGCACCCCAACTAAAGGCAATCGGCATCATGCCCGCGCCCATGGCGATGGTGGTCATCACGATGGGGCGAGCGCGTTTGTGGCAGGCGTCCAGCAGCGCGTCCAGGCGGTTCATGGGGACTACGGCCTCTTGGCTCTCCGTAGCAGGGCGGCCTCGGCGGGCTTCAATGGCGTACTCGACCAGCAAACTCGAAATTTTAGTGGCAATGCCCATCAGCATGATCAAGCCGATCAATGAGGGCATTGAGAAGCTTTTGTCGCCAATCAGAAGCGCTGCAAACGCGCCACCCAGTGACAAGGGCAACGCCGCCAAAATCGTGAAGGGATGCAAAAAGTCCTTGAACAAAAGCACCAGCACGATGTAAATGCACAGCACGGCTGTCATCATGGCCAGGCCGAAGCTGGCAAACAGTTCGCCCATCACCTCGGCATCGCCAATGACCACCTGCTTTACGCCAGCCGGTAGATTTTGCAATGTGGGCAGTTTGTCAACCGCCGCCGTCACGTCGCCCAGCGGCATCCCAGACAGTTCGACTTCAAACTGGACGTTGCGCGCCCGGTTGAAGCGGTCAATGACGGCTGGGCCACCTGCAAACTCAACGCTGGCCACCTGGCTGAGCATGACCGGGCCGCGCGAGCCTGGCACCATCAGGCTTTCCAGCGCGCTCAGGTTGTTGCGTGCATCGTCACTGAATCGAACCACGATGGGAATTTGGCGCTGCGCCAGGTTCAACTTGGGCAAGGACGCGTCGTAGTCACCCACCGTGGCAATGCGCAGTGTCTCGCCAATGGATGCACTGGTGACGCCCAGGTCAGCCATGCGGGCAAAATCTGGCCGCACGGTGAGTTCAGGCCGCACCAAAGACGCACTGGAGGCTACCGAGCCCAGTCCGGGGATAGTGCGCAGTTCCTTTTCAAGCGAGGCAGCAGCCGTGTTCAAGGCGACCGGGTCGTCCCCCGTCAATGCCAGCACATATTTTTCGCCCGACCCGCCCAAGCCCACCTTGCTGCGCACCCCGGGCAATTCCTCGAGTGCTTTGCGAATATTGTTCTCAATACCCTGCTTGCGCGGACGTTCGCCACGCTCGGCCAGCAGCACAGTGAGAGTGGCCTTGCGCGATTCAGCCGCGCCGCCCGGTGCAAACGGGTCCCCACCCGCCGCACCGCCACCCACGGTGGTGTAGATCGACTTAACGTGCTCAACCTTGCTGATCAGCAAACGGGCACTTTCGGCGACCGCTTGGGTTTGCGCCAGTTTGGTGCCAGGCGGCAGTTCCAGGTTCACTTGAGTTTGCGAGTTGTCGTCGGGCGGAATAAATCCTTTGGGCAACAGCGGAATCAGCATCAGCGAGCCGACAAAAAACGCACCCGCCGCAATCACAGTGATGAGGCGATGGGTCAGAGCCCAGCGGCTGGCCCGCATGTACCAATTCATCAAAGCGCCGTCTTGGGGTACGTGCTTGCTGTCAATCGGCTTCAAAATGTACGCGGCCATCATGGGTGTGAGCATGCGTGCCACGATCAGCGACGCAAATACCGCCAAAGCGGCCGTCCAGCCGAACTGTTTGAAGAATTTGCCCACGATGCCGCTCATGAAAGCCGTGGGTAAAAACACGGCAATCAAGGTGAACGTGATGGCAATCACCGCCACGCCAATTTCGTCAGCCGCCTCCATCGCAGCTTGGTAGGGCGTTTTGCCCATGCGCAGGTGGCGAACGATATTCTCGACTTCCACAATGGCATCGTCCACCAAAATGCCGATCACCAAGCTGAGCGCCAAAAGGGTCACCACATTGATGGTGAAGCCTAGGTAGTTCATGCCTATGAAGGCCGGAATGACCGACAGCGGCAGCGCCACCGCAGAGACGAATGTCGCGCGCCAATCGCGCAAGAAAATCCACACCACCAGCACGGCCAGCAACGCGCCTTCAATCAGCAAGGTCAGTGACGCGGCGTACTCTTCCTCCACTGGGGTGACAAAGTCAAACGCCTCGGTGAGTTGCATGTCGGGCCGAGCCAGTTTGATCTCTGCCAACGCAGCGCGCACGCCACGCCCAGCTTCTACTTCGCTGGCCCCCTTGCTGCGTGAAATCTCGAACCCCACCACGGGCACGCCATTGAGCTGAGCGCTAGCGCGGGGTTCTGCAATCGTATCGGTGATGGTCGCAATTTGATTCAGACGGATTCGTCGACCATTGTCCAGGGAAAGCTCAATAGCTGCTATCTCGGCAGCTGATTTAACGGTGGCCAGTGTGCGCACGGGTTGCTCGCTGGTGCCCACTTCAGCGCGGCCACCGGCAGTTTCCATTTGCACGTCGCGCAATTGGCGCGTGATGGTTGCAGCACTGATGCCAAGCGATTGCATCTTGTCGCTGTCCAACGCAATGCGGACCTCCCGCGTGACGCCGCCCACACGGCTCACCGAGCCCACACCCGGAACCACCAACAGGCGCCGGGTCAGGGTGTCATCGACAAACCAGCTTAAAGCTTCATCGTCCATCGATGGAATGCGAATGGTGTAGGCCAGCACCGCGCCGCCCGAAATATTGATCTTGCTGACCACCGGATCGCGCAGGTCTGCCGGCAAGTCGGAACGCACTTGCTGCACCGCCGAGCGGGTTTCGTCCAGAGCTTCCTGGGTGGTTTTTTCCAAGCGGAATTCGGCGGTGATGGTCACCACACCGTCTTGAACCTTGGTGTAGATATTTTTAAGACCTTGCAAACCGGCAATCGAATTCTCGATTTTGCGGGCCACTTCGGTTTCTAGCTGTGCGGGCGAGCCGCCCGGCAGGCTAGCGGTGATGATGATGTTGGGCACATCCAGATCAGGAAAGTTTTGCACTTTCATGTTTTGGTAGCCCAAGGTGCCGGCAAAGCACAGCATCACGAAAAACATGATGGCGGCAATGGGATTTCGAATGCACCAGGCAGAGATATTCATGGGTAATCCTGTTGAAGCGACTGCTTGCAGTTATTTGGTGGCGGGTTGCACGGGGCCTTTCGGGGCTACCGGTTTGGCTGCCGCAGGATTCGAAGCGGTGGCAGCCACCACCTTGACTGTGTCTCCATCTGCCAAGAATGCGGCTCCTGTGCCCACATACTGCTCGCCTGCTTGCGTCCCTTGCAAAATTTCAACCGCGTCGCCTGCGCGACGGCCCGTTTGCAGTTTGACCTGTTGCACTTTGTTGTTGGCATCCACGCGAAGCGCATAGGTGAAGCCATCACGCAGCACAAGCGCTTGCTGGGGCAGCGTTATCGCAGTGCTTGCGCCCAGTGCAAAACTTCCTTTGGCATACATGCCAGCCTTGAGATCGGCATGCTGCGGCAGATCGACGTACACCAGCGCGTTGCGCGTTTGCGCGTCAACGGTGGGGGCCACCATGCGCACTTTGCCCAGCACCTGGGTGCCGCTGGCAGCTGTGATCGTGGCCTCGGCGCCGGGCTTGATGCGGGCTACTTCGGTGCTGGTGACCTCGGCGCGCCATTCCAGGCGGCCTTTGCGAATCATGCGAAACAGCTCGACGCCGTTGCCCAAAACGGCACCCACAGTGGCGCTGCGGGCGGAGATGACGCCGCTGTCAGGGGCCAGCACGGTGGTGCTCTTCAGGCGGGTCATTTGCACCGCCAGACTGGCTTTGACAGCTTCCACCCGAGCCAAAGCGGTTTGCTCGGCGGTCAGGTATTGGTTGATTTGCTGCTCGCTCAAAGCCCCGGTGGCTTGCAACGTGCGGGCGCGTTGCGCGTTGCCCGCGGCTTCCTGGGCGTTGGCCTGGGCTTCGGTCAATGAGGCGCGAACCTGGGCCACATCGGCCTTCACGCTGTCTGCCGAAAACACCGCCAGCACTTGGCCTGCACGCACTGTGTCGCCTACGCCCGCACGAACTTCGAGCAGGCGCAGACCATTGACTTCGCTGCCAATGCTGGCTTCCTGCCAAGCGGCAATGTTGCCATTGGCATTCAATTGGATGGGCAATTGCCCCGTGCGCGGCTGCACCAAGCTGACGGTCAAAGCCGCCTTGGGTGGCGCAGCTTTGACGTCGTCCGCAGCGACGGATTTCAAGGAGAAGAAGAAGGTAAAACCTGCTAAAGCGGTGAACGATGCGGCCAATGCAAGTGTTTTAGGTTTGAAAGAAAAAGAGGTCATGCGAATGTCCTGGGGTCAAAACTGGGGGAATGAAAGAAGGGTTCGACAAAGTCTAAATGGGGGCTAAGGCTTGCTGGATGTCGTCACTGTTTTTGCGGCTTCAACGGCCAAAACCTCGGGCACCGTGTCGGTCAGTGCCCAGCCGCCGCCCACAGCCCGGTACAGCGATATCCAGGCCAGCATGCGGTCGCGCTCTAGCAGCAACAGCGCGGTGTCGGCATTCAAGGCGGTGCGCCGCGATTCTTCAAGTTCGGGCAGTCCGGCCAGCCCTGACTTGAAACGGGCTTGCGTGCCTTGAAACGACGCACGGTAGCCCGCAGCGGCGATCTGCGTGTTGTCTTTTCGAACGTCGGCACTTTGCAGGTTGACCAACGCAACCTCGACCTCGCGCACGGCTTGACGCACCCGCGAGCGGTACAGGGCCTCAGATTCGGCATAGCGGGCTTTGGCTGACGCCAGGTTGGCAGCGCGTTTGCCACCGTCCCACAGCGGTATCGATAAGGCCAGTGGCCCAAAGGACCAGGTGGTCAAGTCGCTGCTGACGCCGCCTGCGGCCACGCTCAATGCGCCAATCGAGCCGCTCAGGCTCAAGCGCGGGTAACGCTGCGCTTCGCTGCTGCCAATGTCAAAACTGGCGGCGGCCAAGTCGCGCTGGGCGCTTGCCAAGTCGGGGCGTTGGGTTAGGGCCTGCGCGGGCACGGTGGCAATTGCAAAGGTGGTTTTGTAGGCGTTGGGGCTGACGGGTGCTGTCAATTTTTGCCGCAAAACGGGCTCGGCCAGGTCGGTCAGCGCCACCATGCCCTTCACACCCACGGCGCAATGGGCGCGCTGCTGGTCGGAGCGGTTCACGGCTTCTGCGGCGCTAGCGCGGGCGAGGGCGTCGATGGCAGGGGCGGTAAAACCGGCCCTGGTGCTCAAAGCCGACAAGCGGGCCGTCTCTGCGCGGGACGCGGCATCGCTGCTGCCCAGCGCCAGTTGCAGTTCGCAGGCGCGCAGGTCCACGTACAGGGTGGCGACTTCGGCGGCGACCGATACGCGGGCATCGTGCCACTGGGCGTTGGCGCTTTCAAGGCGCTCTGCGGCGGCGCTGGCGGCTTGGCGATTGGCCCCAAAGAGGTCAATCTCCCAGCCCGCCATCACCGCGCCTTGGAAGGTGTTGGCTGCTGGCACATTGGGCTGCGTCACGCCCCGGCTGGCCCCCAAGCTGGCGTCCAACGTGGGTTTCAGCGCCGCTTGGCTGATGGTTTGGGTGCCGCGCGCTTGCTCGATGCGCGAGCGGGCGCCGGCGAGCGTGGGGCTGGCGGTTTGCGCGGCGCTGATCAGGTCGACCAACACCGGGTCGTCCAAGGTAGACCACCAATTGCGCAAGTCGGTGGTCAGTGCGTTGTGCGGCACGGGTGTGAGCCACTGCGGTGCGGCGACGGCTGTTAAGCGCGCAGTGGGATCGGCCCCTGGCTGACTGGTCGCAGGGCTCAAGCCAGCGCAGGCCGACAGCAGCAAGGCGGCCAGCGGCAGGGCGGCACGGGGCGGCAAAGCCAGCGCTTTGGAGGTCAACCGGCGCATTGAATTGGAAAGTCGATGGGTCATGGTGATGGGCTGAAAATTCGGGTGGTCGGTAGGTCGATTGAGTCAATGGTTTCAGTTGGATCAATGAAAGACTGAGGCGGCGCAGGTTAAACGGTGGCCGCCTTCAAGTTGGCGCGGCGTGCGATGTCACCAATCACCATGGCCTGTGCAAAGTCAGCCAGGCGATGAGCGCTTTGGTCAACCGCCTCTGGCGAGTTGCGCAGTTGCGGGGTGAGTGACACGATCACTTCGTCGCAAATGAACAAATGCAAGGCCAGCGCCGTCACGGCGTAGGTCAAACGGTGCAACTCGTCATCGAGCGCGTTCAACCCCATGTGGCGCTGCAAGGTGTTGGCCAGTGCCATGTGGGCGGGCATGATGCCGTGCTCAAGCTCTTTGGCCCAAAGGCCTGTGGGTTCGAGCATTTCGCGGTAGTGCAAGCGCATGCACTGCTGCACCAGCTCGCCTTGTTTGAGCGGCTCCAAAAAGCTTTTAAAAAACCCGTCCAGCGACTCGCGCAAGCTGAAATGGGGTTGGTCGTACAGGGGAATGTCGTCGCTCGGGCAGCCTAGAGGTTCGGTGAAAACCGCATGGTACAGCCCCGCTTTGTCGCCAAAATAGTAGCTGATTGACGCAATATTGACCCCCGCAGCCGTAGCGATTTCGCGGGTCGAGGTTTTGGAAAAGCCGTTTTTGGCAAACAGGTTCAACGCTGAGTTCAGCAAGCGGCTGCGGGCCTCAGCGCCGTCACTGCGCAATGCTTTGGGCAAGGCGGAAGCGACTAAAACCTGGGTTTTGGGGAGCGGTGGTGGCGGGCTGCCAGAGCTGGCGACTGACTTGGACGGTTTCATCGCCCAAATTGTAGACTAGTTAAATCAATCGTTTGATTTATGTCGAAAGACCCGTAAATCCTAGGCTCAATTTACTATTATTTATATAGCAAAATATTGAATATATTCGGGAGCTAGAGGCCTAATTTGTTCATATTTTGGCCATTTTGACTCCCCTTTGACAGAAAAGAACCTGTAGGTTCTTTTTTGCCATTTAGAGGTCAAAAACCACCCCCCACAGCGCCAAGACTGCATCGCGCTCGGTTTGCAGCTCGGGTGGGGCCACCTGGGTGGGTTCTTCGTTCAGGCGCGCCCGGTGCTGCACGCGGCGCAGTTCGCGGTAGGCGTCGGCGGCGTTTTGGCCCACTTGGCCCAGCAGCAAGCCGCAGTTTTGCGCCAACAGCAGCAGAGCGATGTTGCCGACATTGGCCGTCAGCTCGGGGTGGTGGCAGGCTTGCGACAACACCAGGTATTGCACTGCAAATTCCACATCCACCATGCCGCCGGGGCTGTGCTTGACATCAAACATGCCGCCTTTCGTCACATAGGCGGCGCGCACTTTGTGGCGCATGGCCACAATCTCAAGCTTCAGGGCTAGCGCATCGCGGCGGGCGGCAATCACGTTTTGGCGAATGGCGTCAAACCGCAGCTTCAAGGCGTCGTCGCCCAGAACGCAGCGGGCGCGGGTCATGGCTTGGTGTTCCCAGGTCCAGGCGGTGTTGCTGCCACGTTGCTCCTGGTAGTTGGCATAGGCGTCAAAACTGGTCACCAGCATGCCGGAGTTGCCATTGGGGCGCAGTGCCGTGTCGATCTCGTACAGGTCGCCTTCGCCGGTTTTGACGGTCAGCCAATTAATCAGTTTGCGCACTAGCGTGGCATAGATTTCGCCTGCGCGCTCGTCATCGTCCTGGTAGACAAACACAATGTCCAGGTCGCTGCCGTAGCCCAACTCTTTGCCGCCCAGTTTGCCGTAGGCAATGATGGCCAGTTGCGGCTCGTCCCGGTGGCGGGTTTTAAGCCGCGACCAAACCCAGCGGGTGCTGATGCGCAGCACCGATTCGGCCAGCGCACTCAGGTCGTCGGCCACGTGTTCCACGCTCAATTTGCCTTCGATGTCGCGTGCCAGCGTGCGAAACACCTCCCCGTGGTGGGCGCGGCGCAGCAAGTCCAGCAAGGCTTCGTCGCCATCTTCACCGGTGATTTGCAGCGACACGCGGCGGCGCTCCAAGTCCTGCTCAAAGTCAGCTGGCACGAAGCGCTCGCTCAAAAAATTGTCGCTTGCCAGCTCGTCAATCACGCCGGGGTGCTTCATCAGGTAGCGGGCGGGCCAGCGGGCAGAGCCCAAAAGCCGCAGCAGGCGCTCGTGCACGGTAGGGCGCTCCAGCAGCAGCGCCAAATAACTTTCGCGGCGCAGCAGCGGCTCAACCCAATCGGCCATGCGCACGGCGGACTCGATGCTGACCCGGCCCTCACCCAGCCATTGCCCCGTGCGCGCCACCAGCTTGACCAATCGATTGCGGGAGTCATCGCGCAGCGCAAGCACGCGCGGGTGCTTGCGCCAGGCCTCTACCCGCTCGCGAAACAAGGGCGGTAAATGGGTCAGCAGTGCCTCAAAATCAGGCGTTTCCTGGCTGGCAGACCCGCAGCCGCCGCCTTTGCACTGCGCCTGACCGCCACCTAGCAAGGTGTCAAATTCTTGCGCCACGCGCTCGCGGTGGGTGTCAAGTTGGCCCAAAAACGCACCGGCGCTGGGGAAGCCCAAGGTGAGCGCTATCCAGTTCAAATCATCGTCCTGTGTTGGCAAGACGTGGGTCTGCTGATCGTCCAGGTACTGAATGCGGTGCTCCACCGCGCGCAAAAACACGTAGGCCTCGGCCAGCGCCTGGGCTGTGGGTTCGGTCATGAGCCCAGCCTTGGCCAGGCGCGGCAGTGCGGCCAGCGTGGCCCGCGTGCGCAATTCAGGAAACTGACCACCGCGCACCACTTGCAGCAATTGCACGGTGAATTCGATCTCTCGGATACCGCCGCGCGACAGCTTCACGTCATTCGTGCGCTCAGGGCGGCCCGCACTGCGCTGCGCGGCGTGGTCGCGTATCTGGCGGTGCAGCACCCGCAGCGCGTCAAACACGTTGTAATCTAGGTAACGTCGAAATACGAAGGGCAGCACCACTCGGCGCAGCTCATGGGCCGAGCCGAGCCGCACCGCGTCAAACGGAGCTATCACCCGGCTTTTGAGCCAAGCAAAGCGCTCCCACTCGCGCCCCTGCACATGAAAATACTCCTCCAGCGCCGCCAAAGACACCGCGCTTGGCCCCGAATTGCCGTTGGGCCGCAGGGCCAGGTCCACCCTGAACACAAAGCCGTGCTCGGTGGTGTCGCCCACCAGGCTGAAAATGGCGCGCACACACTTGCCAAAATACTCCTGGTTGGAGATTTGTGCGTGGCCTTGGGTGTTGCCCGTGGTCTCGCCGTCAGCGTCGTACACATAAACCAGGTCAATGTCGCTGGACACGTTCAATTCGCGTCCGCCCAGCTTGCCCATGCCAATCACCCAAAACTGCGCCCTTGCGCCGTTCGCGGTCAAAGGCGTGCCATGGACGGCATCCAACACGATTTGGGCCTCTCGGCAGGCGGTATCCAACGCGAATTCGGCCAAGTAGGTCATGCAGACGGTGACCTCCTGCATGCTGGCAGCGGCACCGCAGTCGAGGGTCAGCAAGCGCTCCAACACCAGTTGCCGCGTGATGCGCAATGCCGACGGGGCGTCGAACTTGCTATTTCGTAAAGATTCGTAAAGCCCGGCAATCGCCAAGGGGCCAGGCATTCCAGGGGCTAACAACGCCAACTGCGACCCATAGCGGCGTCGAATCCGCTGGGCATAGCGTGAATAAGCGGCGAAAGACGAACTTGGCCCGAACCTTTCACCTGCCGCCTTGTCAGACACATCAGCCAATGCGGACGGATTCAAAACTGCAATACCCTTGCAACTCATGGTTCAGCTCGTTTCATGGCTCATTGTTTGACTTGTCCTGCGGGTCATAATTCCTGTCACCTCTCGCCATCTTCAATGAACGTTTTGCCGCCACCCTCTTCACGCCTACTCAAAGCCTGTGTTGCTTTTTCAAAGGGGGCGTTGTGGCTGGCTTTAGCGGCTTGGTTTTTGTTTGGCGCCGTGTGGGGCACCGTGCATTGGATCATTGTGCCGCGAATTGGCGATTTTCGCCCGCAGCTTGAAGTCAGGGCCTCTAAGGCGTTGGGCGTGCCCGTCAGCATCGGGGCCATCAGTGCCGAGTCATTGGGTTTTATTCCCTCTTTTGAACTTAAAGACGTCAGGCTTTTGGATGCCAAAGGTCAGGCAGCTTTGTATTTGCCCCGTGTCATGGTCGCACTGTCTCCCAAGTCTTTGCTGGGGTTTGGCTTTGATCAGCTGACTATCGACCAGCCTGAGCTGACGGTCCACCGCGCAGCCGACGGCAAACTGACGGTTGCCGGGCTTGATTTTTCAACCAATGACAAAGGCGACGGGTCGGCTGCAGATTGGTTTTTTTCGCAGTCCGAGTTCGTGATTCGCAATGGCACTTTGCATTGGTCGGACGACATGCGCCAGGTGCCTCAACTCGATCTGACGCAGGTTGATTTGGTGGTGCGCAACAGTTACCGCAGGCACGCGCTGCGCATCGACGCTTCGCTGCCCAGCGCCATGGGCGACCGGGTCAGCACCATGGCAATTTTCAAGCAACCTTTGCTGAAGCTGCGAAATGGCCAGTGGCGCGATTGGGAAGGGCAGCTTTACGGTTCGTTTGACCGGGTCGATGTGGCGACACTTTCGCAGTATGTTGATTTGGGCATTGCTGTTGCCAAGGGCCAAGGAAGTTTGCGCACCTGGGTTGACGTGAGCAAAGGCAACGTGAAAGGCGCGACGGCAGACGTCAGCATGAGTGACGTGAACACCACCCTGGGCAACAAGCTGCAGCCCTTGACCTTGAAGACCGTGGCTGGGCGGCTGGGCGGGCGATTTTTGACCGACGGGTTTGAGTTTTCAACCCAAGGCTTGCAATTTCAAACCCAGGATGGCCTGACCTGGCCAGGCGGCAACTTTTTGATCAATTACACAGGCCCGCACCTGGATGGCGTGGCCACGGGCCCGGGCCGCGGTGAGTTGGCTGCTGACAGCCTTGATCTGGCGGCGCTGTCCCAGATTGCCAACCGCTTGCCTCTTGGCGAGGCAACCCATGCGGCGCTGGCCGACTGGGCACCCAAGGGCCGGGTTGAGACTCTGAAGGCCAGCTGGCAAACCAGCAACAAGCCCTT
Organism: Rhodoferax sp.; assembly: GCA_031386665.1. Classification (GTDB taxonomy): domain Bacteria; phylum Pseudomonadota; class Gammaproteobacteria; order Burkholderiales; family Burkholderiaceae_C; genus JANYCG01. The sequence goes on from JANNCN010000170.1 coordinate 66,475, forward strand.
GAAGTACCAGGCGCGGGGCCGTGTCTTGGGCCTGGAGGTGTCGCCCGTAAATATTGTCGGGCCCAGCGTGCGTGGCGCAACGGTGGACTTTGACCTGAATCAAGCGGGTGGCCGGGCCACGGTCGCGCTGAAAGACGGGGCCATTGTGTTGCCAGGGCTCTTCGATGACCCGTCGATTGCAATGACCCAACTGTCCACAGACGCGCAATGGCAAATCGACGCTGACCGCATTGCTTTGCAAATGCCCAACCTGAGCTTTGCCAATGCCGATGGCCAGGGCGAGGCCCAGGTTAAGTGGCAAACCAATGTGCCCAACGCCGCCAAGGGAATTCGGCGCTTTCCAGGTTCGGTCGACTTGCAAGGCACACTGAGCCGCCTGCAAGGCACCCAAGTGCACCGCTATTTGCCGTCTCTCATGCTGCCCAGAGTGCGCGCCTATGTGAAGGACTCGATCAAAAAAGGCACAGCCACAGAGGTGAAGTTCAAGATCAAAGGCAACATTTTTGACATTCCTTTTGCCAACCCGAAGCTGGGCGAGTTCACCATCGCAGCCAAGTTTTCCGATGTTAATTTTGACTTTGCCCCGCGCCGACTGCTGTCGCCAGGCACCTTGCCTTGGCCAGAGCTTGCCGACATGTCAGGGGACTTTTTGATTGAACGCGCGATGCTGCAGGTCAAAGGGGTCACAGGCAAAGTGATTGGGGCGGTTGGGGTGCCAGGTGCTGTATCGGCCATTGGCTCAGGCGACTCGCTCAGTTTGCAAATCACCAAGGCCGAGGGCCAGATTCCGGATTTGCTGAACCAAGCGACGGTGGCAGTCAATTTGGATGGCCGTGGTTCTTTGTCACAGTTGGTAGGTTTGGTGAACGCGTCGCCTTTGGGCCGGTTGATCAGCGAAGCGCTGATTCAAACCACGGCAACGGGCGTGGCCGACGTCAAAATGAAGTTGAGCCTGCCCATTGGGGCACTGGAAAAGACGGTGGTGCAGGGTATCGTTGCAATGTCTGGCAATGACATCCAGATATCACCGACCACGCCTTTGATTTCGGCGGCCAAAGGGGTCATTAACTTCACGGAACGCGGGTTTTAC